>ONSK01000065.1 GCA_900320455.1 uncultured Erysipelotrichaceae bacterium
ATTCCTGAAGTGCGATTACAGAGTGACACAGGTCAGAGAGATTCCGGCACCGATTCCGCTGACCGGATGGGTATTTGACGAGTCTGACGGAGATATCTGTCCGCAGCTGAAAGGCTGGAAGAACAGCCGCTCTCACGATAAGAAAATGCCGCTTGGATACGGCTATTACACACCTGATCTGAAAGAGGCGGAGAAGCTGTTCCACAGACTTGATTCCAGCTACGGCGATCAGTGGGAACATGAGATTCCGAAGAAACTGCCGCTTGTCATATGGCTCCATGGACTGGGTGAAGGCGGAAGTGATCCGACAGTCGCATATACCGGAAACAAGGTTGTCGCTCTGTCCGGTGAAGATATCCAGAGAAAGCTCGGCGGCGCGGCGTATATTCTGGCACCGCAGGCAGATACCTTCTGGATGGATGACGGATACAAAGACAAACCGCACCATCATGACCACCTGATCAACGCCAAAAGCAGATACACAAGAGCTCTGAAATCACTGATCGATGAATTTGTCAGAGAACACAAGGATATTGATAAGGACCGTATTTACATCGGCGGCTGTTCCAACGGCGGCTTCATGACAATGCGCATGATTCTTTCCTATCCTGATTATTTCGCGGCAGCTTTCCCGACATGCGAGGCATTCCGCAATACGGATATCACGGAACAGGATATCGAGAATATCAAGCATCTTCCGATCTGGTTCACCAACTGCGAGAATGATCCGCTCGTACCGCCGGAGGGACTGTGCATTGAAACATACCGCCGTCTGAAGAAGGCAGGCGCTGAGAATGTGCATGTTTCCCTGTTTGAAACAATTACCGACCAGAGCGGTCTCTTCAAGAATGACAAAGGACTTCCTTATCAGTACAATGGACATTTCTCATGGGTTCATGTATATAATGATCTCTGCCAGTATGATATCGATGGTTCCCGTGTCATGTGGGAGGGCAGACCTGTAACGCTCTTCCGCTGGATGGGAAAACAGAAGAGAAAATAATAACAGACAGGAGAATGTGATGGAATTCAGACCAGAAAAGAAACTGGGCTTCGGCCTGATGCGTCTGCCTCGGAACAACCCCGATAATGCGGCTGACGTGGATGTGGAACAGGTAAAGAAAATGGTCGACCTGTTCATGGAAAGGGGATTTACCTATTTCGATACGGCGTGGATGTACAACGGCTTTGCCAGTGAAAACGTGGCGAAGGAAGCACTGGTGGACAGATATCCGCGTGAGAGCTTCACGCTTGCGACAAAGCTTCATGCCGGCTTCTTCAACTCCCTTGAAGACAGGGATAAGGTGTTCAATGAACAGCTGAGGAAGACAGGCGCCGGATACTTTGACTACTACCTGCTGCATGGCATCGAGGAAAGCATGATCGGCAAGTACGAAGAATTCGACTGCTTCAACTGGCTTCTGGAAAAGAAGGCGCAGGGACTGGCAAAGCATGTCGGCTTCTCCTTCCATGACACACCGGAACTGCTGGATGAGATCCTGACAAAGCATCCGGAAATGGAATTCGTACAGCTTCAGATCAACTACCTGGACTGGGAAAGCAGATGGATCCGTTCCAGAGCATGCTATGAAGTGGCAGAAAAACACGGCAAGCCGGTTATCGTCATGGAGCCTGTCAAAGGCGGAACACTGGCGAAGCTTCCGGAAGAAGCAGAAAAGCTGTTCAAGGACAGAGACCCGGAAATGTCCATACCGAGCTGGGCAATCCGTTTCGTCGCAAGTCTGCCGAATGTGATGGTTGTTCTCTCAGGCATGAGCACTCTGGAACAGCTGGACAACAACACTTCCTATATGCAGGACTTCAAGCCTCTGAATGAAGAAGAAAAAGCACTCTGCTTCAAGGCTGCGGAAATCATCAACAATCAGATTACGATTCCCTGCACAGCCTGCCATTACTGCACGGAAGGATGTCCGATGCATATCTGCATCCCGGAATACTTCTCCATCTACAATGAGGATATGAGAGAAGATCTTTCTTCCAAGGGGTGGACAATCAACTTTACCAACTACGATATCCTTTCCTCGAAGTTCGGAAAGGCTTCCGACTGTATTGGATGCGGACAGTGCGAAGGCGTATGTCCTCAGCATCTCTCAATCATCGACTTCCTGAAGGATGTCGCAGCACATTACGAACACTGAAAAAGAATGGTCAGCCCGGCTTCGGACTGACCGTTTTCACCTGCCGCACGGGAAAGTTCTTCAGTGAAAAAATCAAATTCAGACGTTTATATCTGCACTTCATGTTCTGCCGGAGAGAAACCAGAAGCAGTTTGAGGCCAGGGTACATCCATTGCGTATCCTGGTTTTTTCAGAGAAAAAATTACCGGCAGAGTAATAATCATGCCTCTTTGCGCAAATATACATTGCAGGAGGACAGCAGTATGAAAACAGACAGACATTTCAAGCCTTACAGCGAACTGACGATCAGAGACAATTACATGTTCACCGAGGTATTCCGTGACACAAAGCTGCTTACGGGCCTGCTCAGAAGAGTGATTCCGGAAGAAGACATTGGCAGTCAGGATATCGCAATCAAAGAGATGACGGTCAGTCCCGTCTATCAGAAAAGAGGCGTGCGCTTTGATGTATACAGCACCGACGGCAGACACCTGTTCGATGTTGAGATGCAGGTGGAAGACCGCGGGGAAGTATTCCCGAGGGCTGTCATGAATCTTTCATCCATGATCATCCATTCCCGAGAACCTTCGGAGCCATTCAGACCGAAGGGAAAGGCATATGTGATATTCTTCTGCGCATATGATGAAACAGAGACAGGCAATCTGCTGGAACATTACAGATATATGAGCAGAAGCACGCATGAGGAAAAAGATCTGACAAACATCATCATCGTCAACTGCCCTGTCAAAGCGGAAGACCATCCCTCGATCCGTCCGTTTGCGGACTATGTCATGGATGGTACAAACACAACAGAAGACACATTCATTCAGGAAGTGGAAAGTGCGGTACAATTGAAGAAGAAAGACAGCGAAGGAGAAGAACGGTATATGAGTTACGAATACGAATTGTACTGTGCGAAGAAAGACGGTTTGAAAGAAGGCGAAGCCATCGGCATGATCAGAATGTATGATGCCTTCCGTGAAATGTCCATGAATGAAGAGGAAGCTGTCAGTAAAACCGCGGAAGCTTATCAAAAGACTGCCGCAGATGTTATGCATGTCATAGCGGAAAGGGACAGCCTTCTCGAAAAACAGCGAATCTGAATCAAAGAAACAGTCCTGCCTGAACTGTTTCTGACCTGGAACTGTTCTGCGGTTTTGGGCCCTGTTTCTTTCAGCAGCTCATTCGCTGAAAAACGTGAAGGGACAGTATCGTAATGCGGGAGTTTTTCGCCGATTGCTTCGGTGTTGTATTCATCTGCCATGAGCATCAGCACAGTCTGATCCTCCGGCAGATTTTTTACTACCGCGCTGATCAGGCTGTTCTGTTCTTATGACTGCGGTATCGCATCGGAACATGAAAGGAAAATACGTTTTCCGTGAATTCTCACTGATCAGCGGGATAAGCATTCATGCATGTTCACTTGAAGTTCACATTCCGCTCACAGAAGACACAGACTGAACATTTACATTCATATTATGAAGGGAGACAGAAACATGTCAGACGAAATCAAGGATATCATCGAAGAAACACCTGAAGCACCAGCCGAAGAAACTCCCGAAGCAATCCCGGAAGAGGAAGCTCCTGAAACATGTCCGGAAGATAGACCGGAACCGCCGCATGAGGGAAGACCGCCGATGCCTCCGCATGGCGAAAGACCGGATCACAGGCCGCCTGTGAAGCCGGACGGAGAGAAGCCGGAGGAAATGCCGGAAGGCGAAACACCGGCTGAAGAACCTGCTGAGACAGCGGAAGTCTTCACTGCGTAATTCATAAGGAACGGAGGAAGAATATCATGTACTGTCCGAACTGCGGCGCGCAGCTGAATGAGAATGCCAATTTCTGCTCTTACTGCGGAAGCGCCTTGAAAGAAACATCCACAGCCGTTTCTGTTATTAACAGCAGCGCTGAATATCAGATCATCCTTGTGTCAAAAGGGAGCTGCAGCACTTCCACATTGAAAGATCTGCTTGCGGATGTGTTCGGCTACACATCTGTGCAGGCTGCTTCTCTCATCAGCAGTATTCCGGTGCAGATTGCACAGAATCTGAGTGAAGAAGAAGCATCTGTCATTGCTCAGATGTTCAGCGAATATGGTGCTGAAGTAACAATTCTGGATGAGAATCAGACCTATGTGGATCTGAGCAGAAATGCATCTTCGTCCATTTTCTCATCTGACGGATCGCTGCTTGCCAAAGCGGCAGCCGTCATCGGCGCGCTGACGATTGCCAACCGTGTTACATCCTATACAACGATCAGGAAACCGTCTCTGTTTGAGCGTATCTTCCGGCCGCTGTTTCAGCCGAAGCCGCCGAAGCGCTATGTGCCAGTCCGGCAGCCGGCAAAAACGATGATTCATGAACCGAAGCCGGTTTACAGAAACACGATGGAGCGGCAGATGAAGCCGGTGACAGGCCATCGCGGCGGACCGAACGGCCGCATGAAAGGCGGTCCGTCAAAACCCGGAAGAATGTAGACCAAAAGAACCCCGTCAGACTGAAGACGGGATTCTTTCTGTAATGATGGAAAAAGAAGCTGCTTTTACAGTTTCTCTGCAAGGATCACGCACTGCAATGGCGAGAGTGATCCTTTTTCATAGGTGTCTTTGTTATTCAGGATGACATGCTCTGCTGTGACGGATTCCGTACTGAACGTTCTCTGTTTCTCTGACAGATTGATCAGGATATACAGTTCCTCTTCATCATTCTTTCTTTTATAGGCAATGATATCCGGATCATCTTTCATGAATTCTGTCCAGTCACCGCTGATCAGAGCGCTGTGCTCCTGTCTGATTTCAGCCAGTGTTCTGTACCAGGAGAGAACAGAATCCGGATCCCTGCTTTCTTTTTCGACATTGACTTCTTTATAGTCATCATGGATGGGAAGCCATGGTGTTCCGGAAGAGAAGCCGGCATTCTCCGTGTCATCCCACTGCATCGGTGTGCGGGCGCTGTCACGTGAGAAGGTGTGCACACACTTCATGGCTTCTTCTTCCGTCAGGCCTTCGCTTAGCGCGAACTGGTACTGACCGATGGAAGAGATATCGTTATAGCAGTCAATGGAAGGCCAGGCGACATTCCGGTATCCGAGTTCCTGTCCCTGATAGAGGAATGGTGTGCCTCTTAATGTCATAAGCAGTGTGCCCATCGCCTTTGCGGCAGAGGAGGGATCACTGCATTCCGGGAAGTAATGGTCAATGCATCTCGGCTTGTCGTGATTCTCAAAGAAGGCAGGGTACCAGCCATTGGCTTTCGTTGCGTTCTGAGAATTGCGCAGCGCTCTTTTCAGATCGGATATGGTCCATGGATCAGGCCGGCACCAGGTTTCGACGCCCTTGAACTCCAGATTGACATGGCTGAATTCAAACAGCATATCAAAGGCACCGTGTTCGCCGACCCAGTATTTCAGCTCATCCGCGCTGACGCCATTGGCTTCGGCGACAGTGAAGATGTCATGCCCTTCGGAAACTTCCCGTTTGAATTCATACAGATATTCAAGAATGCCCGGTGTGTTTGCGGTCATGTCATGGACGCTGATCATGCCGTCATCTGCGTCTGGTACACCGTCTTTGAATTCATCCGGCTTTCTGATATAGGTGATGGCATCGATGCGGAACCCTCCGGCACCGAGATCCACCCAGAAGTTCGCTGCCTGGTACAGAGCCTTTCTGACGTCTTCATCAGCCCAGTTGAGATCAGGCTGCTGGGAAGCGAATGTATGCAGGTAATACTGCTGCCTTTCTTCGCACCATGTCCAGGCACTGCCGCCGAAGATGCTCCGCCAGTTGGTCGGAGCGCTTCCGTCTTCCTTCGCGTCGCGCCAGATATACCAGCTGCTTTTCGGATTGTTCTTTGACATCTTTGATTCCAGGAACCAGGGATTCTGATCGGAGGTGTGGTTGAATACAAGATCCATGACGATCCGGATATTCTTTTCTTTTGCTTTCGCAATCAGTTCCTTCATATCCTCCATCGTTCCGTAGGAAGGATCAATGTCTGTGTAGTCGGCGATGTCGTAGCCGTTATCTACCATAGGTGATCTGCATACCGGCGTCAGCCACACAGCACCGATTCCCAGAGATTCCAGATAATCCAGCTTCTGAGTGATTCCCCGGATCGTTCCTGTACCCTGTCCCTCTGTATCAAGAAAACTCTTCGGATATAATTCATACGCAATTGTCTTCTGCCACCATTTCATAATTATCTGCCTCGCTGTTTCTGTATCCATAGTATCATTAAAGTGAAGAAATGCGTTAAGGAGAAACTGTTATGAAGGCATGGATCAGAGCGTTCTTAATCAGCTGCCTGCTTACACTGTGCGGTATGTTTGTCAATTACCGCTCATATGCAGCGAACAATCATCTGAAGTGGAAATATGACATACCGGGCGGCGAGTGCCTGAATGAAGTGGGATTTGGACTGAGTGCGTTTCATACATACGGAATGACGCCGGACCAGGCGGATACGCATAAGCTTTCTTTTGATGTGATCAATTTTGTTCTGACGCTTGTGATCGTCACTCTGATGATCCGTGCGGCAGATTACATCATTGTGAAAATCATGAAGAAATACATGACGAGGGAATTATGATACAGACAGGTTTGTTTGATGAAGAGATCAATGAAGAAAGTGTATACGAGCCGCTGGCTTCCAGAATGAGGCCGGCGGATCTTTCGGAATTTGCCGGTCAGAAACATCTGATCGGAGAAGGGAAACTGCTCAGGAATCTGATAGAGAATGATCATATCTCATCAATGATCTTCTGGGGACCTCCGGGTGTCGGAAAGACAACGCTGGCCAGGATCATTGCCGAAAAGACAAAGGCAAGATTCGTGAACTTCTCGGCTGTGACATCGGGAATCAAAGAGATCCGGAAGGTCATGGATGACGCCGAATATGCCAGAAGAACAGGACAGAAGACGATCCTGTTTGTCGATGAAATACATCGTTTCAACAAAGCACAGCAGGATGCCTTCCTTCCCTATGTGGAAAAGGGATCGATCATCCTGATCGGAGCGACAACCGAGAATCCTTCCTTCGAAGTCAATTCGGCGCTGCTTTCCAGATGCCGTGTTTTTCTGATGCGTCCTCTGAGCCAGGAAGATCTTGAACAATTGCTTCAAAGGGCAATGCATGATGAAAGAGGCTATGGCAATGAGACGATTGAAATGCCGGAAGGCATGCTTTCAATGATTGCGGATTTTGCCAAGGGAGACGGCAGAACGGCACTGAATACTCTGGAAACGGTGATCATGAATGCCGATATTGAAAACGGTGTGTATAGGATCACAATGGACTCCCTGAAGGACTGCATCACAAGGAAATCCATGATGTATGACAAAGGCGGGGAAGAGCACAACCAGGTGATATCCGCCTACCATGAGAGTATCCGCAACTCCGACGTCGACGCGGCGCTGTTCTGGCTGGCAAGGATGCTGGATGCCGGCGAGGATCCCGTATGGCTGGCAAGAAGACTGACGCATGCCGCGGCGGAGGATGTCGGACTGGCTGATCCCAACGCATTGAATGTGTGCATCAACTGCTTTGAGGCAGTGCGTCTGATCGGGATGCCGGAGTCTGCGATTCATCTGGCGGAGGCAACGGTTTATGTGTGCCTGGCTCCGAAATCCAATTCCGTCTATCTTGCCTATGAGGCCGCAAGAAAAGACGCGGCCGAACATGATACAGATCCGATCCCTCTGGCAGTCAGAGCTGCCTATACAAGACTGCAGACAGAGCTTGGGTATGGAAAAGACTATCAGTATCCCCATGACGCACCGGAAAAGATCACCAACATGCAGTGTATGCCGGATGCGCTTGTCGGAAGGAGATATTACTATCCGACGGAAGAGGGCAAGGAGATTTCCTGCAAGAGGAGATATGAATGGATCCTGGACTGGCACAGGAAACATGATAATGAACCGCCAAAGCCTTCAAAGTTTCCGATGCCCATGAAAAAACAGGATCACTGAGATCCTGTTGGTATTACTTGTGATTCCAGCGGCTCTTTAACAGGAACGCGGCATCCTTTGGCTGCCTGTTTCTGGTGAAGATGCCTTTTTTATTGCCGTTGACACGCATGATGCCTTCGGTGGTCTGGAAGTCCGCGAAGTTCCAGACAAGCTCACCCTTGATGAAGTCAAAGTCATCCATGACACGGAAATACATCTCATAGTATTCGTTCTGGTATTCCTGTGACCACATGACGGAAGGCAGCTTGTGCTCAGAAGCATATGTATCACCGCCGAATTCGGTGAAGATCAGAGGTCTTCCGTCCAGGATCTGTTTCCATCCTTCCATCTCTTTGCGGAATGCCTTTTCAGCTTCATTCAGTTCCGGACCTCCCAGCAGGTACCATCCGTAGTAGCGGTTGAGCGATACGAAGTCGCAGAGTTTATAGCAAAGACATGTATTGGGATTGCTGTGAAGCTCCACGGCACCGGTCAGAGGACGCTTCTGCGGATCAAGCTCTCTTGCGTAATCAAAGAGCGGTTTGAAGTAATCATACGCTTCCTGGTAGTAGGTTTCCGGTTCATTGTAGATACTGAATGCGATGACAGAGGGATGATTCTTGTCTCTTGTGATCATCTCTTCCAGAGCTGCCTTGTGATTCTTCTGAAGCTCGGGAACTGTCGGTGCGGTAAAGAAGTGCGTATCCTTGGCATCCGCGAAGTTCATTAATGAACGCATCATGCCGACAGCCGGCACTTCATCAATGATCAGGATACCTTCCTCATCCGCCATCTGGTACCATTCTTCCGCGTACGGATAATGGCTGGTGCGGAAACAGTTCGCGTTGGACCACTTCATCAGTTCAAAGTCACGTTTTGCGACAGAGTAATTGAAGGTTCTGCCGATGACTTCAAAGTCCTCATGTTTTCCATATCCCTTCAGATAGATTTCTTTGTTGTTCAGAAGGAATCTGCCGTCCTTGATTTCAAAGGTGCGGATACCGAGTTTTGCCGGGTATTTGTCGATTTCCTGATCATCATTTACGATGCGGAAAACGATGCTGTAAAGATACGGATCTTCCGTACTCCAGAGATGCGCGTTCTGTACATGAAGAATGCCTTCTTTACCTGTGCATTCGGATACTTTGTTTCCCTTGCGGTCAAAGAGGTATGCAATGACTTCATGCTCACCGCTTGTCTTCACTCTGTAAGAGATGTCTGCGTCATCGTTATTCAGTGTGATGACGGTATCGTAATCCAGGATGGATTCCTTCGGCACTCTGACAAGATGCACGCTTCTCTGAATACCGGAGTAATTGAAGAAGTCAAAATACGGTGCTGCGATTTTTCTTCCGTCGGAGAGTGTCTTGACGGTTCCGCAGGGAATGGATGTTTCATTCAGTTCGTTGTTTATCCTGATGGAAATACGGTTTCTTTCTCCGTATTTCACAAGATCTGTGATATTGAGAACGAACGGGGTAAAACCGCCTTCATGAGAACCTGCCTTTACACCGTTGATATAGACATCTGCGCGGTGCGTGATACTGCCGAAGCGAAGAAGCACGTCCTTTGTGTCATCAGAATCCAGATAAAACTTTGTTTCATACCAGAAATCACCGCAGTAGTCTCTCTTTTCCCGTTCGGTGAAGAGGTCGGCGAAGCTGGAAGGAACGGGAATGGAAAAACTGTCAGGAAGTCCGTTTTCCCAGTGTTCTTCCATACCGCAGTTTTTCGGATCGAACTGCATCTGCCATAAACCGTCAAGAGAAGCGAAGTTTCTGCATGCGTTGACGCATGGGTACAGCATTGTTGTAGTCATATTGTCATCTCCGTTGGAAACATCCGGCTGTAAAACCGGATGCTTTTTCTCTGATTCTATTGTAATTGATTTTTAAGGATTAAACGCCGGAATATGCGGAGAATCCGCCGTCCACGGGAAGAGTGATGCCTGTGATGAAGCCTGCCGCCTCGCTGTTGATCAGGAAGAGCAGCGCGCCGTCAAGCTCAGGACTTTCGCCGAATCTTCCCATCGGTGTGGCTGCCAGGATCTTTCCTGTTCTTGCGGTCGGTGTTCCGTCCGGATTGAACAGCAGCGCTCTGTTCTGGGCTGTCGCGAAGAAGCCCGGCGCGCTCGCGTTGACACGGATGCCTTCTTTTGAGAAGTGGACAGCCAGCCACTGCGTGAAGTTTGTAACCGCAGCCTTTGCGCCGGAGTATGCCGGAATCTTTGTCAGCGGCGTAAATGCGTTCATGGAAGAAACGTTGATGATCGTGCAGTTCTTTCTGCCCAGCATCTGTTTCGCGAATGCCTGTGTCGGAAGCAGGGTGCCGATGAAGTTCAGACTGAAGACAGCCTGAACACCCTCTTCATCAAGATCGAAGAAGCTCTTCGTATCGGCACTGATATCGCCTTCCTCATAGTATTCCTTGTCAGTCGTGGCGCGGGGGTTGTTTCCGCCGGCACCATTGATCAGGATGTCGCATGGTCCGAAGTCTTTCAGGACTGCTTCTGCGGCTGCTTCGACGTCTGTCTTGTCCAGCACGTTGCAGGCATATGCTTTGGCACATCCGCCTTCAGCAATGATCGCCTGCGCGACTTTTTCCGCTTTTTCATACGTCCTGTTGAGCAGTGCGACTTTCGCGCCGGCTCTTGCCAGGATAATGGAGAAGCGTGAACAGAGCACGCCGCCGGCACCGGTGACGACTGCGACCTTGCCGCTCAGGTCTGTGTTGATTACATTCTTTTCCATTTTCAGATTCCTCTCGTTTCTGCTTTGTCGATTGCTTCCCAGAGTCCGTTGATATATGCCGCACCGAGCGCTCTGTCATAGAGGCCGTAGCCCGGCATCGCGACTTCGCCCCAGATCATTCTGCCGTGGTCCGGTCTGATCGGCCCGTCGAAGCCGATGTCATACAGTGCCTTGACGATCTCATACATGTCGAATGTTCCGTCAGAGGACAGGTGGGCTGCTTCCTCGAAGTTTGTCGGTGAGTGGAAGTACAGATTTCTGACGTGAGCGAAGTGGATTCTTCCCTTCAGGCTTCTGATCATATCCGGCAGATCGTTGTTCAGGTTTGTGCCGTAGCTGCCGGAACAGAATGTGACGCCGTTATGCACGTCATCAACTGCCTTCATCAGGCGCAGGATGTTTTCCTTGTTGATGATGATGCGGGGCAGTCCGAAGACGGACCAAGCCGGATCATCCGGATGGATGGCCATCTTGATATCGTATTCATTGCATACAGGCATGATTCTTTCCAGGAAGTAGACAAGATTCGCAAACAGCTTCTCGTTGTCAATGTCCTTGTACAGTTCAAAGAGCTCCTTGACCTTTGCCATGCGCTCCGGTTCCCATCCCGGCATCACGGTGCCGTTCATGTCGCCGGCGATGCTGTCGAACATCTGTTCCGGATTGATGCTGTCGACTGCTTCCTGTGTGTAGGCAAGCACCGTGGAGCCGTCAGCTCTCTTTCTTGCCAGCTCTGTTCTTGTCCAGTCGAATACAGGCATGAAATTATAGCAGACGAGATGAATGTCCTCTTCACCGAGGTTTCTCAGGCATTCGATATATGTTTCGATGTCTTTTTCTCTGTCCGGGGAGCCTGTCTTGATGGCGTCGGATACGTTGACGGATTCAATTCCGGCAATGTGCAGTCCGGCATCCTCGACTTCTTTCTTCAGTGCTCTGATTTCTTCTCTTGTCCAGAGATCGCCCGGCTGCTTGTCATACAGCATCGTGATGACGCCTGTGACACCGGGGATCTGTCTGATCTGTTCCAGGGTGACTGTGTCGTGTTTGGAACCATACCAGCGTAATGTCATTTCCATAGTTCTGTCTCCTTCTGTTTTCTTACGATTTTATTATTCGGGATTTTCAGAGTGAATCCGATTGTTTAATTTGTTGTTCACATTGCAAAAATTGCTATAATTTGAATATGAAGAAAAAAATACGCTCGGACTTTGAAAAAAGACAGTATATGATCTCGGAAGACTTTGAGATCTTTTACTACAGTGATATCCGCTTCCGCAATATCCAGCCCCACAGCCATGACTACTATGAGTTCTATTTTCCGCTCAGTGAACAGACAGATATGGAGATCATGGGGAAAAGGTATCCGTTAAACTGGATGTGCGCCGTGCTTGTGCCGCCGGGAATTGTTCACCGTGCTGTTTCCACCGGCGAGGATACCTACCGCAGATTTGTCTTCTGGATTTCATCCGCGTATTTTGATCATCTGAAGAAAACACAGGCATCCGCGGTTTCCGTGCTTGAGGAGTGTGTGCGCAGAAAGCAGTATCTGTTTCATTTCACCGAGAATGAAATCATCTCCCTGCACGCGAAGATCCTGCGGCTGATGGATGAAAAGCAGGAGAACAGGTACGGCTGCGAGGCGTTTGAGGAGCTGTGCATCCGTGATCTTCTGATGACGATGTGCCGCATGATTCATGAGAAGAATACACCGAAGGGGAAGTCACAGCAGTTAA
Source organism: uncultured Erysipelotrichaceae bacterium (assembly GCA_900320455.1). Classification (GTDB taxonomy): domain Bacteria; phylum Bacillota_I; class Bacilli_A; order Erysipelotrichales; family Erysipelotrichaceae; genus Bulleidia. Next base: position 12,575 of record ONSK01000065.1, read on the forward strand.
AACTGCTGGATATCACGCAGTATATCGATCATCATCTGGAGGAGGATCTGAGCCTGGATGATCTGGCAGGCATCTTCTATGTTTCAAAGTATTATATTGCCCACAGATTCCGCGAGCGTCTCGGCATCAGCGTGCATCAGTATATCCTGAAGAAGCGGCTGGAACAGTGCGCTGCCTCCATTGCCAGGGGAAGCAGTATCACCAGAACATTCACCGAATACGGATTCCGTGATTACGCATCCTTTTACCGGGCATTCCGCAAGGAATACGGCATCTCTCCCAAAGAATACCAGGAAGCCAGCGCATGAAAAAAGCCGGCTTTTTTTCCGGCTTTGTGATCATGAATAAACGACGGTTTCGCCTTCCTTTGTGGTCTGGATGACACGTGTGACATTGAAGCCTTCATCCTTCAGGATGGCTGTCATGCTTTCAACGGAGATCTCTCCGGTTGCCTTGATGACAACTTCCGTGCCGCGCTCGTCATTGTGGTAGACAGCGCAGGATTCCAGGTTCGCATTGTTGGCCGCGAACAGTCCGGAAAGCTTTGCGAATACGCCCGGCTTGTCCTCGCACACGATGACAAACTTCGTTCCCTGATGATGATATCCCATCAGCTCAATGAATGCCTGGAACATGTCCTTCTCGGTGATGATGCCGATGACGGTTCTGTCATCATCGATGACCGGCAGAACGTTGATGGATTTTTCAATCATCAGTGCCGCGGCTTCTTCCAGAAAGATGTCAGGGGACGCTGTTGTGACATCTTTGATCATGATGTCTTCCGCCTTTGTGCGGGAGAGAAGATAATTCAGTTCATAAACGGAAAGGGATGTGGAATTCTTTCCGGAGGACTCATTGACAAGTCCCTCTGTGACAAGACCGACCAGCTTTCCTTTTTCATCGGTGACAGGCAGACGGTGGAAATGATTTCTGCCCATGATCTCAAGCGCCTTGAGAACCGTTGTATCCGGTGTGATCGTGATCGGATTTTTCGTCATATGATCTTTTACATACATGATTATCAGCCTCCAAGATATGCTTTGCGCACCTGTTCGCTGGCAGCCAGCTCAGCGCCGGTGCCTTCCAATGTTATTTTACCAGTTTCCAGAACATATGCACGGTCGGCAATGGCCAAAGCCATCTTCGCGTTCTGTTCGACAAGCAGAACGGTCGTGCCCTGTTTATTGATATCTTCAATGATGCGGAAGATTTCTCTGACAAGCAGCGGGGAAAGTCCCATGGAGGGCTCATCCAGCAGAAGGATCTTAGGCTTTGCCATCAGGGCTCTGCCCATCGCGAGCATCTGCTGTTCACCGCCGGACAGTGTTCCGGCAAGCTGCTTTCTTCTTTCCCTGAGACGGGGGAAGAGTTCAAAGACCTTCTCCATGTCATTTTTGATGCCGTCCTTGTCTTTTCTTGTGAAAGCGCCGAGGTCCAGATTTTCTTCAACCGTCTGATCGGCGAAGACGCGTCTTCTTTCCGGAACCTGGGCAAGTCCCATCGATACGATCTTATGAGAGGGAATCTTTGTGATATCCGTGCCGTCCAGAAGGATGGATCCGGAAGCGGGTTTGATCAGACCGCTGATCGTATGCATCGTGGTGGTTTTGCCGGCACCGTTGGCACCGATCAGGGTCACGATCTCACCGTCACGCACTTCGAAGGAAATGCCCTTGATGGCTTCGATCATGCCATAGCGCACATACAGGTTTTCTACTTTCAGCATGTCTTATCACTCTCCCAGGTATGCCTTGATGACATCCGGATTTGCCTGGATTTCCTCCGGTGTTCCGCATGCCAGCATCGTTCCGTAATTGAGGACGGTAATCTTTTCACAGATGCCCATGACCAGATGCATATCATGTTCAATGAGCAGGATGGAAATCTGGAATTCATCACGCACCTTGCGGATGACATCCATCAGATTCTGCGTCTCCTGCGGGTTCATGCCGGCTGCCGGTTCATCCAGCAGAAGCAGCTGCGGATGTGTCGCAAGTGCTCTGATGATTTCCAGTTCTCTCTGTTTGCCGTACGGCAGATTCTTCGCCAGCTTGTCCGCGTCTTCTTCCAGATGGAAGACGGAGAGCAGCTTCATCGCTTCCTCATGCATCGCCTTTTCCTGACGGTGATAGGAAGGCAGTTTTAACAGGCCTTCCGCCAGGCTGTAGCTGGCGTGTGTATCAAGCGCGATCATGACGTTGTCTTCAACCGTCAGATCCTTGAACAGACGGATGTTCTGGAATGTTCTCGCAATGCCGAGACGCGCAATCTGATGCGGCTTTTTGCCGTTGAGGATCTGTCCCTTCAGACTGATGGTTCCGTCTGTCGGTTCGTAGACCCCCGTCAACATGTTGAACACGGTGGTCTTGCCGGCGCCGTTGGG
>ONSK01000081.1 GCA_900320455.1 uncultured Erysipelotrichaceae bacterium
AGTAAAAGCAGCAGGACATACAGCGAGATAATGATTTTTCTCAACTCAAAATAAACCAAAACAGCCGCTGATCATTGCGAATCAGCGACTGAACTATATTCGAGGGACTATTTTATTGGAAGTTAAGATACAATTAAACAAATATTAGTAATATAATGCTACTAAAATCCGAGGTGTTTGATTATACTTATTCTCAAGGGGGGAAAAGTATCAAAACACTACAGTATATGGCAACAACAAAAAACAGGATTATTAAAGCAATAAAGAATCCTGCCGCTGTTCTGGTCGGCAGGATTGGATATGAAAACGTCAAGTTTATTCCAGACAAAACATATTTGAAAATCATGTATAAATACTATATGGGCAGAAAGCTGAATCTGGTAAAGCCCGAATCTTTTAATGCAAAGCTTCAATGGCTGAAACTCTATGACCGTAAAGCAATATATACAAATATGGCCGACAAAGTAAAAGCACGGGAAATAGTGAAGGTTAAAATAGGAGAAAAGTATCTTGTACCATTGATAGGTATTTGGAATACATCGGAAGAAATTGATTTCAACAGCCTGCCAGAACAATTTGTGATGAAATGCAATCATAATTCGGGAAAAGGAATGTGCATCTGTCAGTCAAAAACTGATCTTGATATCGAAAAAACAAAAGCTGATCTGAAAGCAGGACTTGAGGAAAACTACTATTATTCTGCCAGGGAGTGGCCATATAAAAACATTAAGAGAAAGATTATTTGTGAGAAATACTTATCTGTCGGCAATGGTGAGCTGCTGAATGACTATAAAGTCTTGTGCTTTAATGGTAAACCAAAACTGATAGAACTTCATAAAGGCCGATTTTCTTCTCATCAGACAGAGGATTTTTATGATACAGATTGGAATAAGACTGATATTTCTCAATATAAGTCTTGTGGATTACCGAAAAGTGAGAGTACGGAAGAAAAGCCATCATGTCTGAACGAGATGCTTGAACTATCAGGAAAACTGGCGGAAGGAATACCGCATCTGCGGGTAGATTGGTATGTTTTAAACGGAAAACTGTATTTTGGTGAAATGACTTTCTATGACGGTGCAGGATTCGATGCATTTGACCGTTATGAAGATGATCTTATGCTTGGAAGTTGGATTCACTTGCCAGACCATGACACTTTGAAAAAACATTGACATTCAGCGTAGATATACTTTTTGAGAAATTAACGAAGATGCATCAAGAAAAAACAGGATTCAGTGAAACGATAAACATATTCCATTGGGTATAGAGGGGCTTTATGTTTCCTGCGTAGTTGGTGTATATCCTATATGGCTAAATGACCCCGTTCAGTTATAGTTATTCACTTTTATGACTGCTTTTTGCTATAATTGTGGGGTTAATAAAATAACGCTCTTTTAAAGGAGGAAAAAGGTGTTATTAGCGCCAGGCCCGTAAAGGGTGACGAGGGATGGCAGTGATCGAAAGACTCGGCGGATGCTGCCACGGCTTGCTGAATGAGCCGACAGAGAGAAAGCAAAAAGCAGAATGAAAACTGTAACAGAGGTTCTCTCATCATCAGAAAGACTTTTTCTGCATGTATGAGAACCTTTTTGTGTTAAATACATGCAATGAATTCAGGAGATAAGAATTATGTATACGATTAAAGAACTGTATGATCTCGATCATACAATGGCAAAGACATATCTGGAACAGTACACCTATCCGTGGGAAGCACTGAAGGGAATCAAGGATATGATCATTGCCCTGGGTGAGACACTGGACAAAGAGGAATACGAAGAAGTATCCGAGCATGTCTGGATTCATAAGACAGCGAAGGTATTCCCGAGTGCGTATCTCGGAGCACCGTGCATTATCGGTCCGAATACGGAAGTCAGACACTGTGCCTTCATCAGAGGAAGCGCTCTGGTAGGCGCTGACTGTGTTGTCGGAAACAGCTGCGAGCTGAAGAATGTCATCCTGTTTGACCATGTACAGACACCGCACTACAATTATGTTGGCGATTCCATTCTGGGATATTACTCCCACATGGGAGCCGGTTCTGTCACATCCAACGTCAAGAGTGACAAGACACTGGTCGTTGTCCATGACAGACTGCATGATGAACATGAGGAAACAGGACTGAAGAAGTTCGGAGCGATGCTCGGCGATCATGTCGAGGTTGGCTGCAACTCCGTTCTCAATCCGGGAACAATCATCGGCAGAAACAGCAGAGTCTATCCGACAAGCTGTGTCAGAGGCATCGTTCCTGAGAACAGCATCTGGAAGGATGACGGAAGAATCGCAGAACAGAGGTAATCACAATGGGAAAGTATTTTGGAACAGACGGCTTCAGAGGTGAAGCCAATATCAATCTGACATATGACCATGCCGTCAAGATCGGAAGATACCTTGGCTGGTACTATGGCAAGAGACTGAACAAGAAGGCAAAGATCGTTATCGGCAAGGATACAAGAAGATCTTCCTACATGTTCGAATATGCGCTGTGCGCAGGTCTTACAGCTTCCGGCGCTGATGCGTATATCATGCACGTTACAACAACACCGAGCGTTTCCTATATCGCAAGAACAGAAGATTTCGACTGCGGTATCATGATCAGCGCTTCTCATAACCCGTACTATGACAATGGCATCAAGCTGGTCAATTCCAACGGTGAGAAGATGGATGAGGAAACGATCCTGAAGGTTGAAGATTATCTGGACGGCAAGGTTGACGTACCTCTGGCAGAGAGGAATGAAATCGGCAGAACTGTCGACTATGTCGAAGGCAGAAACAGATATACAGGATATCTGATTTCCCTGTCCAAGTATTCCTTCAAGGGAAAGAAAGTCGGACTGGATGTTGCCAATGGTGCCGCATGGTCCATCGCGAAGGCAGTCTTTGACGCATTAGGCGCCAAGACATATGTCATTAACAATGAACCGGATGGATACAACATCAACACAGACTGCGGTTCCACACATATCGAGCACCTGCAGAAGTATGTTGTGGAAAACGGACTGGACGTGGGCTTTGCCTATGATGGCGACGCTGACAGATGTCTGTGCGTTGATGAAAAGGGCAATGTTGTCACAGGTGACCATATCCTTTACATCTACGGTCTGTATATGAAGGAAAGAGGCAAGCTGCTGAACAACACTGTTGTTACAACAGTCATGTCCAACTTCGGCCTGTACAAGGCATTTGACGCTGCCGGCATCGACTATGAAAAGACAAAGGTCGGCGACAAGTATGTCTATGAGAACATGGTGACAAACGGACACCGTATCGGCGGTGAACAGTCCGGTCATATCATCTTCACAAAGTATGCGACAACTGGTGACGGTATTCTGACATCCCTCAAGATGATGGAAGTCCTGCTCGCAAAGGAAAAGCCGATGAGCGAACTGGCTGCTCCGGTCGTATTCTATCCGCAGGTACTGAAGAATGTCAGAGTCAAATCCAAACCGGAAGCGCAGAATGATCCTGACGTGCAGGCAGCTGTCGCGAAAGTCGCGGAAGAACTCGGAGACAACGGACGCATCCTCGTCAGAGAGAGCGGAACAGAACCGGTGATCAGAGTCATGGTAGAGGCAGACACAGATGAGATCTGCGAGAAGTACGTTGATTCTGTTATTGAAGTTATCAAGGCCAAGGGCCATATCGCATAAACGGGAGAAGAACAATGAGAGTCGTTATTCAGGACAACTATGACAAGATGTCATTATGGGCAGCACACTACATCGCTGATAAGATCAACGCGCATAAAGAAGACAGACCTTTCATCCTCGGTCTGCCGACAGGTTCCTCACCGATCGGTGTATACAAGGAACTGGTCAGAATGAACAAGGCCGGTGAAGTCTCCTTCGTCAACGTTGTTACATTCAACATGGATGAATATCTCGGACTGCCGAGAGAACATGACCAGAGCTACTGGTACTTCATGCATGATAACTTCTTCGATCATCTCGTAGACATGAAGCCTGAGAACATCAACATCCTCAACGGCATGACAGATGATCCGGAAGGTGAATGCGCAAGATATGAAGAAAAGATCGCTTCCTATGGCGGCATTGACCTGTTCATGGGCGGCATCGGTGTTGACGGCCACCTGGCATTCAACGAACCGTTTACATCACTGACATCCAGAACAGGTGTCAGAGACCTGACAACAGATACACGTATCGTCAATTCCAGATTCTTCGGAAATGATCCGGAAAAGGTACCTGCCCAGGCGCTGTCTGTCGGTATCGGAACAGTCACAGACTCCAAGGAAGTTCTCGTACTGATCTCCGGCCACAACAAGGCAAGAGCTCTTGCGGCTACTGTTGAAGGTTCTGTATCACAGAAGTGGACATGTTCCGCACTGCAGATGCACAACGGCGCAATCATCGCCTGCGATGAAGCAGCCTGCGGCGAACTGACAGTCGATACATACAAGTACTTCCTTGATATCGAAAGAAAAGAAAGACTGTAAGAATGATGAGACGGCAATCCTTCGGGACTGCCGTTTTTTTCGTATTATGAAGAGAATCTGTGTATAATATCGAATATCCACACGGAGGAAATGCTTATGTTTACAAAACTGATGTACTGGATCGTAACGCAGATTGCGAGAATACATGACTGGCTTGGCAGGCTGAACAACAGCGGAGAGATTCCACTCAATGATAAGCAGCTTCATTTCGTCGTCATCGGACTGATCGGTCTGTTTCTGATATTCATTGTGTATCCCATCTTCAAGAAACTTGCGGAAAAAAACCATACGATGGTAATCGCATGGATTTATGTGTTTACACTGATGGTAGTTCTGACATTCGCCATTGAAATCGGTCAGGGTTATACCCATACTGGCGTAGTGGAGATGGCAGATGTCGTATACGGACTGGCAGGCTTTCTGTTCATGTTTGCCATCTTCTCAATCATCAGAATGATGTATCATCTGATTCTGAAACTGATTGCGATGAACAGAAACGCTGAAACCCAGGATGAAATCAAAACTCAGAACCATTGAAAATCAGAATTATCCAGTGAGATCACGAAGCTTTGCGGAACCGGCAGGATATAACTTCTGCCCGAGACGCAGAGCTTCTTTTTTTGTTTCCTCTGCTTCATCTGATCTGTTCAGCTTCAGGCAGTTCCTGTATTTGAGCACAAGCTGATCAAAGCAGGAAGGATTGTCATCCCCGTAGAACAGCTGATACGCATTGATGTTCTTTTCGGTTTCCGCAAGTGATTCTTCGTATCTTCCGAGATGATACAGGATCGCTGCCTTTCTGGATGTGGCACGCAGGATATCCGGATCTTTATGATCATCATCCTTGTACATGTATGAAAGAATCGTATGCGCTTCATTGATCAGCTTTTCCGCATCATCATATTTCCGGGAGACCATATAAACATCTGCCAGGCGCAGGAGGTTTCCGGCAGGACTCTTTTTGTCATTTGTGTAATCTGTCAGCCATTTTCTGGCAGCTGTCACACCCTGCACCGCATATGTTTCGGCGGAATCCAGATCCTCACTGTGATGTGTCATTTCATATTTTTTCAGATACAGACCGGCCAGATTTTCCAGCACTCCGCAGTACATTGCCTTCTTCTGGTTTGTATCAAGGGCTGTCTTCTGAAACAGATCATATGCCCTGCGCATCCACAGCTCCGCATTCTTCAAAGTACTGTCCAGACGGGAGTTGTACAGATACTGCCAGCCGACTCTGTAAGCGGCACGGGCTGTCTCAAAGGATCGTTCTCCTTCGCTATTGTAACGGTACTGATACAGCTGTTCTGACAGTCTGATGGCTTCTTCCGTCTTTCCGGAATATCCGAAAATAATCGATGACGACTGGATGAAGCGCACGGTATTTTCATTGATTTCCGGCAGGAAGGAAAGAATGCCTGACGCAATTGAACAGTATTGTTCTTTCTCTGCCTGTGTATAATGCCAGGAGTTTTCGTTTGCCAGTGTATCCGCTGCGTGATCCAGGAAAGAGCGCAGGCTGTCTGTCTGCACAGGCAGAGCATACTGGATGACTCTTCTGACAACCGGGTGGAGGGCAATGCCCTGTGAACTGCGCAGGATCCATCCCTGCCTTTCCAGGGAGACGATTGTTCTGGTGGAGGAAAGGTCTGCCCATCTGCGGAATACCATCGGCGGTATGCCGGTCAGAGGCAGTAATGACAATAACTGCAGAACACGCTTCTCTTCTTCGCTGAACCGGAAGACGCTGAACCTGCGCACCAGGTTCCGGTACGCTTCATCTTCGCTGTTTCCGGACATGGATACTTTCTCGTTCAGTGACAGAATGCCTTTGACCTTCAATGCCTCAATCATTTCAGCGGCTGTCTGTCCGCTGTTTTCCATGTGATGGGCAAGCAGAACAACCGTATAGGTATGGCATCTGGCTGACTGAATCAGTCTGATCAGATCAGGATCATCCTTTTCCACGGCATATCCCTGGTAATGACTCATGAAGATCTCAATCAGGGAATCCATGTCTTTGATCTCGTCGATCCTGATGGAGACATAGCTGTGCCATATATCATACTGGGTGGTAAACAGCAGATTGTATCTCGCATCAATCAGTTCTTTCAGATCGTCATCTCTTTCAGTGTTGAAGTTATCAATGATGATCAGAGTTCTTTCGGTGGAAGCTTTTTTGATGATATCCAGCTTTCTTCTGAAATATGCCGCATCTGATTCCGGTTCACCATTGACCGTGATTCTGCGGAGTGAAGGACTTGTTTCAAACGGCATATCATGAATAATCAGATCACGGATACTGCTTTCATAGACGGCATAGATGATCGTGTCATATTCATTGCGGTATACCGATGCGTATTCTCTGACAATCTCTGTCTTTCCGATGCCGCTGATGCCGTGCAGGAAGATGACGCGCTGTCCTTCCCTGAACATGTCATGAATCTGTTTCAGATATGCGTCACGGCCGCGAAAATACGGATCTGTGATGACGGAAGGAGAACTGATCAGACGGTATGTATCGGAAGAGGAAGCGGAAACGCGCGTACTGGAAAAGTCCGCACGGTATTTCTTTAATAATGGACTGACATAGTTTCCAAGCAGGGAACCGATGCACAGCCATGCCCAGCAGTCGGAATCCTTCTGTTCTTTCAGAAGGGAATCCGCTCTTTCAATCAATGTGTCATACACATCACTGTCAAAGGAAAAACCGTCACGTCTTTCGGCAGTGCATCTTGTCTTTGTTTCATTCAGCCTGCAGTGATCCAGGAATGAATGCATCCATGCGCTGAGGGATTTCTGCCGGGATTCATCCAGTCTGTTTTCATAGATTCTTCTGAGATTCCGCGCAATATCACGGAAAACATCCTCCCGTACAAACAGATCGTTGGCAGCTCTGCGGATCATATTATGCGCAACGGTGTAGTTCTTGTATGTGGACTCATCTCTGCTGTTGCCCAGCAGGCAGTCTTCGATATTATTGATCTTCTGTTTATAGGAACCGAGATTGGAAAGCACACCCTGTTTTCTGGGGGAAAGGATGTAACAGGAAGCGTAGTCATAGAAAGCTTCTTCCGCGGTATCCGGCAGCTTCTGTATCAGAAGCGCAGGAAAAAAGTAATCAAGAATCTCCAGCTTGGACAGCTGGCTGATAATCTTGTTATCTGAGAGAACTGTTCCGCCGTTCTTAAGATACACGTTCGTGAAATTAATCAGACGCAGCGGAAAACGCGGATTTTGAAGCACGATCGTATTCATTCGTCTCACCTGTAAACAAATTATACGATGAATGCAAAGCGAACCTGATGATAAAAAACCACCGTGTACACATTAGGGTATACAAAATGTATATGGTAATACACATGTTGTGATGAATATTCTGTGAATGCGTTTTCATCTATTCTATAGTTGGAGTCTTAGATAAGACTGATCATTTCGGAAAAGATCATTCTTTTCCACGTGTGGAACGGGGAGAAAAAAAGGAACTTCTCTTGAAGTGGGACAGAGGCGCATTGCCTGAAGGGAATGCGCTTTTGCCTATGGATGGCGTCTTCTTCGCTCAGAGACGGATCAGTATTTCCTGAATCAGAATCTGCATTTAGACAAAGATGCAGTATATGAAAAGCTGGATCAGTTCGGCTTAAAGGAATTCTGTATCACAGCAGAGCATCTGGTAGAAACATGGTATCAGGGAAGAAAAACAGATGAAAAGACAGCGGAGATGGAATCTATCGTATTCTGTTCCAGCAGCTACAGTACGCAGGATATCAGCCTGAACAGACAGATAGACAAATATGAGAAGGAACATTCTTCATCTACCTTCATGGTTCATTACATGAAAGAAAAACTGTTTCCTTCATACGAAGTCATGGTAGGCAAATATCCCGGACTGAAAGATCATCCTGGACAGCTGCCGGTTTATTGGACAAGAAGGATATTGACCAAAGGCATCACCGGTGTACCTAAAAAAATCAGAGAAGCAAAGGCAATTAGCAGGATTCTGAAGGAACGGAAAGAGAAGAAATGAAAATGGACTGAATCAGGTAATTTATCTGACGCAGTCTTTTTTACGGAATCACGAGCTGCCTGTGTATTGTTTGTGCTGACAGGTGAATGATTTTCATGCATACTGTTCTGAGTAAAGAGGGTATATGAAATGAACCGCAGAACGATTATCCTGGGATGGCTGAAAATCATAGCCGGACTGCTTGTATTCTCACTGGGTGTTCATCTGACGATCCGGGCGAATCTTGGTGTGGCACCGTGGGACTGCCTTGGCATGGGCATTGCCGGAAGAACATCTCTGAATTACGGTATTGCCATGACTGTTACCAGTGTGATGATCCTGGTGATCGATCTCATCATGAAAGAAAAGATCGGTTTTGGAACTGTCATTGACGCGCTCTGTACCGGTAACTTCGTGCAGTTCTTCAATGACATTGATCCATTCCCGAAGACAGAAGATGTCATCACAGGGATCATCATCATTCTTGCCGGACTTGCCCTGATGGCAATCGGACAGTATTTCTACATGTCTTCGGGACAGTGCTGCGGGCCAAGGGATGCGCTTCTTGTCGGACTAGGAAAAAGAATGAAAACACTGCCGATCGGAGCAGTGCAGATGATTCTCTGGGGAACGGTACTGCTGGCGGGATGGATGCTTGGCGGTCCTGTCGGCATCGGAACACTTGTCAGCACATTCGGTTCAGGTGTGGTCATGCAGATGATTTACGGCATGATCCATTTTGATCCCCGTTCTGTAATGCATCAGAGCATCCTTGAAACAGCCACAGTACTGCAGAGAGGCTGAAATCCTGTCAGAAATTGTGAAGAAATCAGAAATGACTGCGGCAGCGAAACTGCCGAAGTCATCATTTCAATCGAGAAGCTTTCTTACCTGTTCGTGTACTGCTTGTTCAAGCATGAATACTCTTTCTGAAGGCAGATTGTAGAAGTTATGTCTTCTGAAATGAAAATCAAGAAGTGTACGCAGATTATTGCGGTGTTCATGAGTCATAACAGCTTTAGCTTCATCAATGAAACTGTCATATACGCATGGCAGCATTGTGCCTGCGTATCTGAGCAATGATTTCGTATCTTTGAGTGCTTCAGATGTAGCGTAATTCAGCAATGAATTGCCATGATCAAAGAGAGGAGCCGGGGCGATGATCTGATTGGTTCTGCTGCTAATCAGGAATCCAAAGTTACCGAAATGTCTGTCTGTATTCAGTATGACAGCATCTAAAACAATCATATCATTGAGTGCGTTGACATATTCACTGCCAAGAGATTCGCAGTATGCTCTTACGGCAGGCATTCCGCCTCTGCGGATGATTCTTCCGACAGGAACATACGATACATCCTTGCTTGTGAACAATTCGCATGTTGAGCACAGTGTGCCTTTCCATAGGGATAAACCATATCTGACTGCATTGATATGGAGTTTTTCTGCAATCTGTGCAGCCAGGAATTCTGAATAAGGCTCGTTGCCTGTGTTGGATGCACCGGCAGTTCCGCCTTTGTAAAGCTTTATGGTTCCTTTTTCTCTTCGCCAGCATTTTGGCAGCATTCCGTTTGTTGTCAGTTCCGGGCTGGAAGAAATCCTGACACCATTGGAAGTTCCATATCCGGTGAAAGCAATCTGACCGAGAACATTATTGAAATCATTATCGTACAGATTGACGCTGTCAAATGTATCTGATGTGTCAGGCGCTGTTACCCAATAACAGTCATTCAATGACAATCCTTTTGAAACTTTCAGAATATCAAATGGCCGGTTCATGCTGAGTCCGAGAGAACTCAGAATTGTATCAACATATGCACGGTTTTTCGGGATTGATCTGTTTCGTACCCATTTTTCGATTGCTTCACCTGTGACACCTTCCAGATCCATTGGGAAAAGAGCCTGATCATTCTCTGCAGACCACAGGATCTGCACATCAGGATTTGCACCATCTCTTGCGGAGAAGCGTATTAAAGGTGTATCAAATAGTTTCAGTTCGTAAATCATAACCATTCTCCTGCCAGAGTAATGCTGACGTGAATAAGATAATATAATATTACCAAAATACCTGTTGAAAACCAACGAACACAGATGGTCCCTTTATGTTTGATTGACAATATTTATACACCAAAAATGTAGAATTCTACAAAAAAAGAGAATAAATATGAAAAACTATAGAATTCTACAAAAAAGGTGATTATATGGTTAAAAGAGAGAAATATCTTGAACGGCTCATCAAAGTAAAAGATAACGGATTCCCAAAGGTCATTACTGGATTGAGAAGATGCGGAAAACCATATCTTCTGACTGAGATATACAAAAACTATTTGCACAGTATCGGTATTGATGACGATCATATTCTGATACTTGAACTGGATGATGACAGAAATTACAGCTACAGAGATCCTGTAATATTGGAAACATACGTCAGGGAGTATTGCGCAGGTAAAGACAGAGTGTATGTTTTTGTGAATTGCCACACCCATGCGGAGCTTGCACATTCCTTTGGATGTGGCTTCTGAGATTCGTGAAAGCTGCCCTTTTCAGACCTGAGATACTCTATGGCTTTCCGTAATGCACAGGGACGGACACACGCCCCCTATCCGTTTCCGGATTACATTTATGATTCTCTGCTCAGCGGATAAAGATCGCGGAATCCCACTGTCCTTAC
>ONSK01000236.1 GCA_900320455.1 uncultured Erysipelotrichaceae bacterium
TCTCATCGATCAGAAGTACCGGCGAGGAAGTATGGGCATGTTCAAGGATATGGATATCGTCTGTGCAGATACCGTTTCGGCGCAGTTCTTCCATAACAAGCCGGGCGGGACTGTCATTGCCCAGCACACAGCTGATGGATGTCTTCATGCCAAGCTTTGCCATACTGACTGCCGCATTGACCGCGTCTCCGCCTGCCGCCGCAAAACAGTCTTCCGCAAGAAGGCTGTCGGTATCCATCAGATCTCTGTCAATTCCCGTCAGAAGCGTATCCCATGTCGCAGCGCCGGCACAGAGAACATCAAACTGCTTATTGTCATTCATACATGTTGTCTCCGGTTATTTCCATTGTATCAGAGTTATCCTGTCCTCTTAAACACACCGTTTAATGATTTCCTCTTTACAGAGTGCCAGAATATCTGTGCAGGCGCATCCAGCAGAATATTTCAGGACGAATACAGAATAACAGCGCCTGGTATAACGGCACATACAGCAGAACTCTCGATCGTGATCAGATTATAAGACGTGCCGTGAATTGAAAGGAGAATGTCATGACACTGCTGAAAGCAATTCAAAATGAACAGATCCGTACACTGACGGAGAACGGCGCATTCGCGCATAACACTTCCGGCAGTGCCCTGACCGACCTTTTCGCAGAAGCCGGCGCACTGCGATCAAGAAGGGAAATTGAAATCGCCTCCATGTTCGCAAAGGGACTGCAGGAAGATGAAACCGTTGCTTTGAAGCTTGCCTTCTACACAAGAGATGTCCGCGGCGGACTGGGTGAGCGCAGAACCGGCAGGATCTTCCTGCAGGTGCTTGCGGCTCTGCGTCCTTCCCTCTTGAGACGCAATCTGCAGTATATCCCGGAATACGGCAGATGGGATGATCTGCTTTCTCTTCTGAAGACACCGTTGAAAAACGATGTGATCAGGCTTCTGAAGAAACAATTGATGCAGGACTGCGATCAGATGCGCAAATATGAAGAAGTATCTCTGCTTGCCAAATGGCTGCCTTCCGTCAATACCTCTTCCAGGGAAACAGCGGAAACCGGGAAAATGCTGGCGGAGGCGTTCGGTATGAGCGAGCGGACATACAGAAAGACGCTGTCTGCTCTGCGCTCCAGGATTCATCTGACAGAATCGCTGATGACTGAGCGTGCGTACGATGAAATCAATTATGAGCACGTTCCCTCTCTTGCGATGAACAGATACCGCAACGCCTTCTTCCGTAATGATGAAGAGCACTTCACCGCTTACCTTGAGGAAGTGAAGGCGCAGAAGAAAACGATCCATTCTTCAACGCTCTTCCCCTATGACATCACCGAAAAATATCTGTACCGCAGTTTGGAACCGAATCCGGTTCTCGAAGCGCAGTGGAAAGCACTGCCTGAGTATGTGCATGGCGATCAGAATATTCTGATCATGGCAGACGTATCCGGATCGATGTACGGCAGACCGCTCGCAACATCGATCGGTCTTGCGATCTATTTCGCGGAACGAAACCAGGGCATCTTCCATAACAGATTCATGACGTTCTCGGGACGTCCTGAACTTGTGGAAGTCAAAGGTGAAACGCTTTACGAAAAAATCATAAATGCGCGCAATGCGGACTGGGACATGAACACCAATCTTGAGGCTGCCTTCCTGCGCATCCTGCAGGCAGCTGTAAAAAGTCACTGCAGACAGGAAGACATGCCGGATTCACTGATCATCATTTCCGATATGGAAATCGACCGGTGCGCTTACGGTACAGACACCCTGTTCAGCGATGCCATGAAACGGAAATTTGCCCGGTACGGATATACCCTGCCTGACGTTGTTTTCTGGAATGTGGAATCACGTCATAACCTGTTCCATGCCTCCGCTTTCAGCGAAAACATCCAGCTTGCCTCGGGACAGTCCCCCGCTGTCTTTGAAGCACTGATGAACGCGGATCATATGACGCCCTATGACTTCATGATGAAGACGCTGAATTCTGAACGTTACGAAAAGATTCATTAAACCGAAAGTTTAATGGATCTTTTTCTTTTTGTGCTATCATAAGCATGCGGGCAGTTCCGCAGTATAGAGTTCCGAAAGAAATTGGATGTCTTTTTATAGTGATCAGGTAAAGGAGGAACTCTATGAATGAAATGTCTTACCCCGTCATCGACGTGCGGAAAACCGGAAGACGCATCAGGGAACTGCGCGAACAGAACGGAATGAGCGTGAAGAATCTGCAGGAAATCTTCGGATTCACCTCACCCCAGGCCATCTACAAATGGCAGTGGGGACAGACACTTCCCGACATTTCCAATCTGCTGGTGCTGGCGAAGCTCTGGCACGTAAGCGTCGAGAACATTCTGGTTCTTCAGGACTAGAATGTTTTTTTCTTTTCCCTTACGATAGAAATATGAAAATCGGACTGGTTCAGTATAAATACATCAACAATGACATTGCCTTCAATCTTTCACAGATTGAAAAGGCAATGATTTCATCCCGGAACAAAGCGGATCTGCTGTGCTTCGGAGAAACCTTTCTGCAGGGATTTGATGCCCTGAACTGGTCATTTGAAAATGACAAGAATATCGCTGTCACACAGGACAGTGAAATCATACAGCGCCTGTGTGACTTGACTTTGCGTTATGGAATCGATCTGCTGTTCGGGTATATTGAGCGGGACGGGGAATCGCTGTATTCCTCCTGCATGGTCATTGAAAAAGGAAGGATCCTGCACAATTACCGGCGGGTTTCCATCGGCTGGAAAGAACATTCCATCACCGATGATCACTACCGGGAAGGTACGGAAATCACCCCGTTCGTGTATCATGACAGAAAGATCCTGCTCGCGCTGTGCGGGGATCTTTGGGAATACCCGGAGCGCTTCCGCACGGATGCGCTGATGATCTGGCCGGTGTATGTGGATTTCACGATTGAAGAGTGGCATGAGGAATTTGAACAGGAATATCCGAAACAGGCACTGCTTGCGGCAGAGGAAACACTGATGATCAATTCCGTCACCGATTCCCCGAAAGCCGTCGGCGGAACATTCCATATGAAAAACGGCAGAATCATTGCGAAACTGCCGTATGATACCGAAGATATTCTGTATGTGACAATCAGAGACCCATCTCATTCCTGACTTCGACGAAGCATTTCACTGCAAAGTCGAGGTCTTCTTTTGTATGGGCAGCGGACAGCTGGGTGCGGATGCGCGCCTTTCCCTTCGGAACGACCGGATAGGAGAAGGCAACGACGTATACGCCCTTCTCTACCATGCGTCTTGCGAATTCGGCTGTGATCTTTTCATCATAGAACATGACAGGAACACAGGGGTGATTTCCCGGGATCACGTCAAAGCCGTTTTCTTCCAGCTTCTTTCTGTAATACATGGTGATCTCTTCGAGATGGTCGCGCAGCGCTGTGCTCTCCTTTAACATGTCGAACAGTTCGATAGCAGCGCCGACGATTGCCGGGGCGAGGGAATTGGAGAACAGATACGGTCTGCTTCTCTGCCGCAGAAGATCGATGATTTCCTTTCTGCCGGAGGTGTAGCCGCCGGAAGCACCGCCGAGGGCTTTGCCGAGGGTGCCGGTGATGATGTCCACCCGTCCCATGACGCCGTTGTATTCAGCGCTTCCTCTGCCTGTCTTTCCGACAAAGCCGACGGCGTGTGAATCATCCACCATCACAAGCGCGTCATACCTGTCAGCCAGATCGCAGATTCCCTTGAGGTTGCAGATGATGCCGTCCATGGAGAAGACGCCGTCTGTCGCAATCAGCTTGATCCTTGCGTCGGCTTCATCAGCTTCTTTCAGCTTTGCCTCCAGATCAGCCATGTCGTTGTTTTTGTATCTGTAACGCTTTGCCTTGCACAAACGCACGCCGTCAATGATCGACGCATGGTTCAGCTCATCGGAAATGACTGCGTCATTTTCCGAAAGCAGTGTCTCAAACAGACCGCCATTAGCGTCAAAGCAGGATGAATACAGGATCGTATCTTCGGTTTCCAGGAAATCGGAGATTTTCTTTTCCAGTTCCTTGTGGATATCCTGCGTGCCGCAGATGAAGCGGACAGAAGCGACGCCGTATCCTCTTTCATCGTATGTCCTCTTGGCAGCCTCGATCAGCCGCGGGCTGTCCGCTAAGCCCAGATAGTTGTTGGCGCACATGCAGAGCAGTTCTCTGCCGTCTGCCAGTGTGACACGTGCGGACTGGGCGGAGGCGATCGGAAGTTCTCCCTTGAGGAGTCCTGCCTCTCTGATTTCATCCACCTGTGATGCGTAATATGAAAGAATGTCCTGTCTCTTCATGATTCTCTCTCCTCGTTGATGTGTGTCCAGTCAAGGATCACCTTTCCGGACTGGCCGGAAATCATAGCCTCAAAGCCTTTCGCGAAATCTCTCGCGTCGAAATGATGGGTAATGATATCGGAAATATCCAGTCCTGCCTGCAGCATCGTCGTCATCTTGTACCAGGTATCCCATACCTTGCGGCCGTAGATTCCCTTCAGATTCAGTCCGTTGAAGATCACGGTTTCAAGATCCACGACAGCGTCTGTTTCCTGCAGTCCGAGCAGCGCGATATTTCCGCCGTGCTTCATGTTGTGGATCATGCTGTTGAGGGCAGCCTGTGATCCGGACATCTCAAGACCGACGTCGAATCCTTCCTGCATGCCGATTCTCTGCATGACGTCTTCCAGCTTTTCATGATTGAGATTCACGGCTGTCGTCGCGCCGAGCCGTTTTGCCATATCGAGACGGTACTGGTTGAAATCTGTCACAACGACGTGTCTTGCGCCGGCAAAGCGGACGATGGCGGCTGCCATACAGCCGATCGGTCCGGCTCCGGCGATCAGGACATCCTCGCCGAGAACATCAAAGGACAGCGCTGTATGCGTTGCGTTTCCGAACGGATCGAATATCGCGTACATCTCCTGCGGGATATCAGGCGAGCATGGCCAGACGTTGACGTAAGGAATGACCAGGTATTCAGCGAACGCGCCGTCACGGTTGACGCCGACACCTTCCGCGTTCTTGCAGTTTTCCTTGTGTCCTTCCTTGCAGTTGCGGCATTTTCCACAGGTGATATGTCCCTCACCGGAGACAAAATCACCGGGCTTGAAGCCTCTTGCGCCTGGTCCCGCCTCAACGATCACACCGACATACTCATGTCCGACGACTCTGCCGATGTCAATCGTGTGCTGCGCCCATTTGTTCCACTGCCAGATGTGCACATCCGTCCCGCAGATCGCTGTCTTCAGGATCTTGATCTTCACATCATTCGTTCCGACTTTGGGGATGGGAACCCTCTTCATCCAGAGACCTTCTTCCGGCTTTTCCTTGACGAGAGCCCACATCATTCCGTCATTAAACTGTGTCATAACGACCTCCTGATTCTGATTATGATTTTTTGAAATGCATTATCTCTGTCTTTATTATAGTAGATATCCGCAAGGAAATCCGTCAAAAAAACATCCTTTCAGATGTTTTAGTTAAAATACATGTTTTACTGCTTCATTTCGACATACGGAAGTCGGTGAAAGCCTTGTTTTCTGTAAAGACGCATCGCGCCATCATTCTCTTCTTCCGCTTCCAGCCTCAGCAGACAGTCTGAGTATTCTTCTTTGATCATCTTCAGAAAGGCAGTGCCAAGTCCTCTGTCCCGGTACTCCTCTTTCACGTAGAGATCTTCGATCCAGACGGTCCTTCTGCCGTATTCCGTATTGAAGGTGAATGCGGTCATCGCGTATCCCTGCGGAATACCGTCTTCTTCAAAGACATATCCCTTCAGATACGGTCCGTTTTTCAGGCATTCACTGATGTCGTTTTCAAATATTTCCGCGGATCCGCTGCTTAAAACAGCTTCCGATGCGTAGAAGACACGCATCATTTCCGTTACCGCGGTGCGGTCTGTTTCCTGTATTGTTCTGATCATGATCTGTTTCCTTTCATGCGGCTGTGTATGAAAAAGGCTTTTCAGCCTTTCTTCTGGTTTGTTGTGCCGTACTTCTTCATTGCGAATACGAATGTCAGAAGTCCGATGGCAAACAGTACACCGTAGACGATCGTCAGGATCGGTGATGGAAACATCATCGTTCCCGCGCCGCTGACAATGATACTGACGCCGATGATCATCACGGCAATCGAAGCCATCCGGCAGAAGTCCTTTTCATGGCCTTCCTGGATTTCCTCGAGATTGATACTGATGAGATGAAGATTCTTTTCATTGCGGATCAGGAATCCGAACAGCGTTGCGGAAACACCGATCAGAATGGTTACGATATTGACAAAAATTATGTTTTCCTCCTGGTTTCTCAGTCAAGATCGAGCGATGCGATCCTCGAGCTGTCTGCGGCGATGACAAGGATGTCATCATGGTGAAGCACTGTGCTGCGGCCGACGTTTGTCTCCACTTTCTTGTCGCCGCTTCTGCGCACACCGATGATATTGACGCCGTACGCTTCACGCACATTCAGTGTGCCCAGCGGCTTGTCACACCAGAGCTCAGGCACCTTGATTTCCATGATGACATAGTCGTTTGTAATCTGGTAGATATCGATGATTTTGGGATTGATCAGGGAGATGGCGACTCGCTGTCCCATTTCATTCTCCGGCTGGATGACGGTATCGGCGCCGATGCGCTCCAGAACATATTTGTAACGCTCGTTATTTGCCTTGGCGATGATGTTTTTGATGCCGAGTTCCTTCAGATTCAGGATCGTGATGACACTGACTTCCAGCAGTGAACCCATGGCAACGATGACAACATCCGCGTCCTGCACGCCGGCTTCCTTCAGCTGTTCGATGTCTCTCGAATCAGCGCAGACGACATTCGGCACGATATCCGCGAGATCCTGTACAAGCAGCGGATCATTGTCAATGGCAATGACGTCTGTTCCGGTATTGGCAATTGTTGTCGCAATGGCTTTTCCGAAGTTGCCGAGGCCAATGACAACATACAGTTTAGATTCAAGTTCAGACATTGTTTTCTCCTTTAACCGATAATGATATTCGCATCCGGATACGTAATGTGTCCGGTTGTTTTCACTTCTTTATGGAATGCCGTGTAAATACTCAGCGGTCCGAGTCTGCCGATGAACATCAGCATCATGATAACAATCTTTCCTCCGAGTGACAGCGATGACGTGATGCCGGCGGAGATACCGACGGTGGCGATTGCCGAGAACACTTCAAATAACAGCGGCAGAAGATCCTTCTCCCCTTCCGTTACCGTCAGGATCACTGTCATCACAAAGATGATCGCGGTATAGAGTGTTGTGATCATGTATGCCTGCTTGAGAACAGACGGTGAGAGACGGCGGTGCCGGATCACGGCATCCCGGTGTTTTCTGTTCAGCGTGTTGATCGTGGATTTGTACAGAACTGCGGCTGTGGTGGTCTTGATACCGCCTGCCGTGCCTCCGGGTGAACCTCCGATCAGCATGTACACGCACATGATCATCAGCATCGGTCTTGTGCATGCGCCGATCTGAACAGTGGAGAAGCCGGCGGTTCTCAGCGTCACTGACTGAAACATACTGACGAGAAGCTTGTCTGCCACGTCCATTCCGCCGATCGTTCCGGTATTTGTCCCTTCCGCGATCAGAAACAGCGCGCATCCCGAGACCAGAAGAATCAGGGTCGTGCTGACAACCGCTGTCGCGTGTTCGGAAAGGTATCTGTGCCTGCGGTGGATCACGTCCCCGCGGTTCATGCGCTGTTTGATCAGGTCATAGAATTCAAACCAGACGACAAAGCCGAGACCGCCGGTGATGATCAGAAACATGATCGTCAGATTAAGCAGAGGATCACAGGCAAATGCCGCAAGGCTTTCACTGCCGATGCAGTCAAACCCGGCATTGGTAAATGCCGAAACCGACAGGAACAGGGAATTGAACAGACCTGTTCCCCATCCGTAAACCTGCGTCATCCGGATGCTCAGAAGAATGAATCCGATGCCTTCAAAGATAATGGTGTACAGAATGATCTTGCGGATATATGCCGGCACGTCTGCCAGGTCGCTCTTGCCGGACGTTGCCGCAAACAGCTTCTTCTCGGCCTGGGCCATGCGTCTGTTTCTCTGCATGATGATGGCGATGATCGTCATCGGTCCAAGACCTCCCACCTGCATCAGGAAGATCAGAACGATCTTTCCGAACAGATTGTACTGCTCAGCGGCGGTTACCGTGGAAAGGCCGGTGACGCAGACAGCGCTGACTGCCGTAAACAGATTGTCCAGATACGAAGCCGGAATGCCGTTATTCGCAAACGGCAGAGAAAGCAGAACAGACCCGGTGAAAATCACGATCAGGAATGTGATCAGCAGAAGCTTCTCGGGACTGTTTGAACCGGCAAGCCGTTCCAGCAATGTAGATTGTCTGCGCATGAGCGGCAGGTTATGCAACAGATTTGTCATGACATCCCTCTTTCCACACTATTTTATGGTGTTTTTCCATGCAATGCAAAAGAGATGGTACCGCAATCGGAAATTCTCTGCCCAAAAAGCATGATACAATTCTTCTGACAACAGTAAACATACAGAGAGGATCATATGAAAAGTATCAGAAGTATATATAAGATCGGACACGGACCTTCCAGTTCCCATACCGTAGGTCCCTATCACGCTGCCGAAGTATTCCGTGAAAGATTCCCGGAGGCGGATGCCTTCCGTGTCACATTGTACGGATCGCTTGCCTTTACCGGCGAAGGCCACAGCACCGGCAAGGCAGTCAGATCGGCGATTCCCGAGGCGGAAGTGCTCTTCAACCGCACGGAAACAGATCTGCCGCATCCCAATACGATGCTGTTTGAAGCATACAGAAACGGTGAACTGATCGGCAGAAACCGCATTTTCAGCATCGGCGGCGGATCGATCCGCATCGAGAACGAGACATCCGATGAAGAAAAGGAAGTATACCCGCAGAAGAACTTTTCAGAGATGATCGCCGTATGCAAGGAAAGAAACCTTTCCCTCATCCAGTTCATCACCCTGGCGGAAGAACCCCAGCTGTATGAAGAACTGAGAAAAGTATGGAGCGCCATGAAAGACTCCGTCGTGCGCGGTCTCAACAAGGAAGGCGTGCTGCCCGGCGGTCTTGGCGTGGCAAGAAAAGCGAAGATGCTGCTGGAAAAAAGATGCTATAACGAAAGCGCTGACGTCACAATGAACCGGATCATCGCCGCCTACGCATACGCGGTAAGCGAGGAAAACGCCGGTGAGAGCATCGTTGTCACAGCGCCGACATGCGGCAGCTGCGGCGTGCTTCCGGCTGTTCTTTACTACATGTACAAGGAACGCGGCTTCCCGGAAAACGAGATCCTTGACGCACTGGCAGTGGCGGGACTGATTGGAAATGTGATCCGCACCAACGCTTCCATCTCCGGCGCGGAGTGCGGCTGTCAGGCTGAAATCGGCAGTGCCTGTTCCATGACGGCAGCTGCCCTTGCCTCTTTGTACGGGCTGAATATCGATCAGATCGAATACGCTGCCGAGATTGCCATGGAGCATAGTCTTGGTCTTACCTGTGATCCGGTCAACGGCCTTGTCCAGATCCCCTGCATTGAAAGAAATGCCGTTGCGGCAATGCGTGCCATCAGCGCAGTCAATCTTTCCCGCTTCCTCTATACCACCAGGAAGATCTCATTCGATGACGTCGTTGCGACCATGTACCGTACCGGACGTGATCTTGATGAAAAATACCGCGAGACATCGCATGGCGGACTCGCCCAGATGTACAGCGCAAAATAAGCTCCAGCTCAAAAGAGCAGAAAATCGGCGCGGCCATTGCGGTCACGCCGTTTCTGTCTCTCTGATTGTGCTATGCAAACAGGAATTGATCTTCTGGTCAAGGATCGCTGCCAGTCTTTTCTGAACATCACGATCATAAGCTGATCTGTTCGCTTTTACTTCTTTTCCTCTCTCGTTGTACAAAAATCCGTCATAACCATCTTCGACCGCAGGCATCGTGTAGATTTCTGCCATCTCTTCAGGAGAGATCGGAAACTTTGATTTTACGGCATAGGCCTTCTTCATGATCTCAGGCAGATGATCATAGCGGCAATCTGTTTTGCGGCCTGAAAGCCGATTCCGCTGTTTCCGCCTGTAATGATTCAATTTTTCATAATGCCTCACATATCCCGGTTTGTTTCAGTCATCATACTGATGTCGAAAAGAAGACTTGTCCTTTTCACAGTGTTGTGACAGCGTCTGTATATTCTTTTTCCTGTTTCTTCCGCAGAACGATACCTTCCGTCTTAAGATTTCTGATCGCTTCTTTTTCAAATGAGATATCGGCAGCGCTCACGGCAAGATCCTCCATCACATAGTCAGAAAGGATATACTGCGTTTCATCGCACTTCACATTGAAGAAGATATCACAGTCAAACGTGCAGTTTCTGATCGTGAAATGCTCTCCCAGAGATACCGGCAGATCTTTCCTCCCCTGCAGATCGAAGAACTGCCGCCAGGGATTGATATTGAGGAAATGCGCAGCTCTTCCATGTACATTTTCCATCAGCACATATTCATATTTCTGCGGTGTATCCGGACGGAATTTCAGCCAGAGCAGGTTGTATCCGGTCTGTACCTCAATATTGCGGAAAATGATGTTTCTGTCATGCACGGATTCTGATCCGAAGGTCAGACAGCCGTGACAGAAGCCATAGACACAGTTTTCGATGATGATCCGCTCATTGGCGCCATTGCCGGGATCTTCATCCGCCCATGGTCCCTTGCCTCCCTTGAACGCTACAGCGTCATCATTGACATCCATATAGCAGTCAGTGACCAGCACGTCGCTGCAGGCATCGATATCGATCGCGTCCGTGCTCGGTCCCCGGATGCCTTCATGCGGAGAAACCATGCGGCAGCCGATGTATTTCACATGATGGCAGCGGCAGATATGCGTTGTCCAGAACGGAGAGTTCTGGAATGTGACGCCGCTGATTGTCACGTCGCTGCTGTCTTCGATATACAGCAGTCTCGGTCTTTGTTCATCCTTGTTCGTGCATTCCGGATTCCATGTCCTGCGCAGCCAGAATCCCTGCCAGTATTTTGTCCCGTTTCCATCAATGACGCCGTTACCGGCAATTGTGAATCCTGCTGTATGCGAGACGTTGATCAAAGCCGGGAAATACAGACAGTTCTGTCCTTCGATTCTTGTCTTTCTGATTGGGAAATCACTGATGTTCTCACTGCCCTTCAGGATGCCGTCTTCCGCCACATACAGGCTGACACCCTGCGGAAAGTCCAGAGCACCGGAAACATATGTTCCTTTTGAAACAACAATGACGCCGCCTTCCTTTCCGGCTTCATCGATTACCTTCTGGATCGCTTCTGTCTGCACAGTTCCGTCACATGGGACTCCATAGTCCTTCAGGACATACTGTCTGCCCATCTCAGATAACTGCGGCACATGTTTGTCCTTAAACCATTCACTCACCGGTGTGCCGTCCGGAAATACTTCTTTTTTCTTTTCCATAAATTTCTGTTCCTGTCTGTATTATATGAACGTGATCTTCCTGTATGAACAATACACGCCCGAAAGAAAACTCCGTTTTCACGGAGCTTACTCTTCTTTTCCTTTTTCAAATACGAGAGCGAGAGAATGCATCAGGGTTGCCGCAATACCTCCCGCGAAACCGTTGTTGTAAAGATTCAGCCAGCTGTGGAAGGAACCGCTCTGGCGGACAATACTGATATGAACCATTCCCGCAAGCATTCCCCAGAAAGGTCCGAATCTGCCGGAGATCGGACAGACGCAGGTGCTCAGAAGGATCGAGAACTGCACTGCCGGATCACGCAGGCTCCACTCCGAGACGAAGGAAAGCAGTACGATGCCGGCCATAACGGAGACGACATTTTTGAAATGTTTTCCGATGGTACCGAAGGCAAACATCGAGTAGATACCGGAAAGAACAGGTCCGCTGAAATCACCGCCGATGACCAGAATATAGACAACCGCGATCCAGCCGAGGACCGACATGTTCATCATTGCCGCACCAAGTCCGTCCAGATGAATGAAATCACATCTCCAGCCTGTTCTCTTTCCAAGTGTCATCAGTTCTTTGAATGATCTTCCGTTCAGCTCAAAGCCGATCAGGAACCACAGCAGGAACAGAACACAGAGGAACAGCACGATCATCAGCTTTTTGTCTGTATACCATGTAAAGGCAGATTCAAAGGTAAATCCGAAGCCTTTCAGAAAAGCACTCATGCCGATCAGGATAAGACCGGACGCAAAGCCGCCGTTGTAGAGATTTGTGCCGTCATGCGCCTTCGCGGTAGAGACTGCGCATGGCGTTACCAGAAGTCCGCAGATGATGCCGCAGAGAATTCCGAGCAGAATATTGAGCGGCATTGAAAAGCCGCCGTGCACGAACATGTACTGCACGATCGGACCTGTGCAGCAGGCAAAGATGCTTACGTTGACGTTCTTGGAGAACGGATCTTTGTTCAGAAGTGAATACAGATATGTTCCAATCAGTACCGGCAGCATATTCACCGGATTGATGCCGAAGAAGGCAAACCCGGCTGTCATGCATGTGCTGGCCACGGACGTGCCGCCGAATTGGCCGCCGGAGAACTGGATTGCCCCGATGCAGAGCAGCGTTACCAGGAAAGCGTTCATGAACGTCGCGCCGAGTCCGCCGGTTACGATCGTATCCGTAACCAGGCCGCATTCGGCATACATGATTCGGGCCAGTCCCTCGAATGTGAAGTCACCCGCAAAGGGAACCATGATCAGATGGCACAGCGCAAACAGAAGAAGCAGTGTTCTGATTGCGGCGGAAGGGTTTTCTCTGTCATATCGCAGCAGTGTCTTCATAAGTTACCTCTCGTATTTGTACTGTCATATCAAAAGCAGGAGACCGGCTCCTGCTTCAGATTACTCAATTGTCAGAATATCGGAGAAACCTGTCAGTTCAAAAATATCCAGAATATTTTCATTCACATGAAGGAGTTTCATGCCGCCCTTGGGATCCATGGTCTTCTGGGCTACCAGAAGCACGCGGAGTCCGGCGGAGGAGATATACTCCAGATCTTCCATATCGATGACCAGTGATTCAGCACTGTCCATCCTGCTTTCGAGCTCTTTCTGAAACTTCGGAGCTGTTGTGGAATCCAGCCTGCCGGCAACATTCACACAGAGACATCCGTCTTTTTCATTCTCTCTGATATCAAGCATTTTCCGTTTTCCTCCTGCGGCTGCCGCCCTTGTTATACTCAATAAATACGATATCCGCTTTCAATGCGGTTTTGATTTGTTTCATTGTACGATATTTTTCAAGCCAGTCAAACAGCGTATCACCGATCTGCCAGAGAAAGTAGGCACCGAACTGTCCCATGACCA
>ONSK01000023.1 GCA_900320455.1 uncultured Erysipelotrichaceae bacterium
AAACTGAAAGCGGGAATTCCCGTGAACATGCATTCCGAGGAATACAGACCATGTGTTGAGGAACTGCACAGGACATATAAGGCACTGCACAGACTCAACAGCGCAGAGCCTCTTTCCGAAGAACAGAAAGCAGCCTTTGAAGATCTGTTTGACGGTGAATATCCGGAAAGCCTGGGTATCTTCACACCGGTGCAGATCGACTTCCCGAAACAGATGCATTTCGGAAAGCATGTCTTCATCAATCACAGCTTCACGGCAATGTCCATCGGCGGCATCGACATCGGCGACAATGTCCAGATCGGACCGCATGTGACCATTGTGACTGACAATCACGACCTGGAAGACAGATATGTACTCAATTGCAGAAAGGTGACGATCGGAAACAACGTCTGGATCGGCGCAGGCGTATCGATCATGCCGGGTGTTTCCATCGGAGACGGCGCAGTCATCGCCGGCGGCTCTGTTGTCACAAAGAATGTGGAAGCCAGCGCAATCGTCGGCGGAAATCCGGCAAAGCTGATCCGCTATATCAGCACAGAACAGAAATGAAAAGGTTCATCGCATTCCTGGCGGCCGTGATGATCCTTTGCGGATGCAGAGAGGGGACAGAAGAAATGACACAGGACGAAAAAGAAGTGTATGCGCTGTTTGAAACAATGCAGAAAGCGATGGTTGAAAAAGACCTGGATACCCTGTACGCAATCGTGACAGAGGACAAGACGTTCACCCATATGTCCGGCAAAAAGCAGACAAAGGAAGAGTTTTTCGGGGAGATCGCAGACGGTACACTGAACTACTACGGATATCATATCCATGATCCGAGGGTAACAGTCACAGGAGATCATGCCACGTTCAGCGCGGTTGTCACGCTGGATGCGAAGGTCTACGGCATGAAAGGATCATGGACGCTTGCGACAAGACAGAATTTCATCCGGACAGAAGACGGATGGAAGATCTGCAATTAGAAATGGGGAAACAATGAAGAAAATGATGAAATGCCTGCTCGGCGCACTGATGGTCACAGCACTGACTGGATGCGGCACAAAGCAGGCTGAACCGCAGCCTTCACCATCCGCGGAAACAGAACAGCCTGCCGCGGAACAGACAGAAAAGAAAACACTCGTCGTATGCTTCTCAAGAGCAGGTGAAAACTGGGAAGTCGGCGTTGTGGAAAAGGGAAACACCATGATCGCAGCAGAGTATATCGCCCAGCAGACAGGTGCTGATCTGTTTGTGATTGAGCCGGAAAAGCCATATCCTGAAAACTACATGGAAACCGTGAATATCGCCAGCGAGGAAAAGAGCTCCAAGGCAAGACCTGCCATTAAGAATACCTGTGAAAACTGGGAAGCATATACTGATATCATCATGGGATATCCGATCTGGCACGGAGATCTTCCGATGATCATGTATACCTTCATGGAAAGCTATGACTTCACAGGCAAGACAGTCTGGCCGTTCGATACGCACGGCGGCAGCGGTCTTTCCGGCACCGTGGAAAGCATCAGGAATACCGCAAAAGGCGCGGAAGTCATGAAGGGACTTGCCCTGAGCGGAAAAAGCATGCAGAACGAGTTTGACAGTCAGAAAGGAGCGATTGATCAGTGGCTGAAAGACAGCGGACTGGTCAAGGCAGAATGATGAAGACAAGAAAACTGAGAGATATTGAAGTATCGGAAGTCGGCATGGGATGCATGGCATTCTCCCATGGATACGGAAAGATTCCCGATGAGCAGTACAGCATTGAAGCAATCCGCAATGCCTTCGCGCACGGATGCACATTCTTTGATACGGCGGAAGTCTACAGTCCGAATCTCTCCGGCATCGGACACAATGAGAAAATTGTCGGCAAGGCACTGAAAGATGTTCGTGATCAGACAGTCATTGCGACCAAGCTGTTCCTGGACTCCTCAGAAGCACGCCGTGCCGGATCTGTATACAAGGCGGTCAGAAGGCATCTTGAGGCATCGATGGAACGCCTGCAGACAGACATGGTGGATCTGTATTATCTGCACAGAACAGGAAGCGTTCCGGTGGAGGATGTCGCGGAAGCGATGGGCAGACTGCTTGATGAAGGATTAATACGCGGCTGGGGACTGTCGCAGGTGGATACGAATGTGATCGAAAAGGCAAATGCCGTCACACCGCTGTCTGCCGTTCAGAATATCTATTCGATGGTGGAACGGGACGTGGAGAAATCCGTCATCCCGTTCTGTCTGGAAAACAATATCGGCGTGGTGCCGTTCTCACCGATCGCCAGCGGCCTGCTTTCCGGAAAGATCACAACGGAAACAAAGTTCGAAAAGAACGATGACGTGCGCAACTTGGTGCCGCAGCTGTCAAAAAGCAATATTGCCGGCAACCAGCCGATCATTGATCTGCTTGCGGAATACGCGGAAAAGAAAAACGCGACAAGCGCGAAGATTTCCCTGGCATGGATGTTGAAGAAATATCCGAACGTGGTTCCGATCCCGGGATCCAAGAACAAGGAACGCATCATTGAAAACCTGGATGCCTCACTGGTTGAACTGAGCGATGAGGAATTCAGGAATCTTGATGACACGCTGAATACGCTGAAGGTGTACGGACACCGCGGCTTTACCAGATAACAGGCAGATTTGCCTGTTTTTTCTACGTTTCAGATAAAAGCGTTACTTAAGGAACGGCAGGGCTGATATGTGTTGTTAAGGGAAATGATTTCTTTGGCTATGATCAGAGTGCATAAAGGAGAAATCACTCATGTCCGCTAAAGAAAACATTATGGGAACGCTTCCCGTCAGACAGCTTCTTGTCAAAATGTCAGTCCCCGTCATCCTCTCGATGCTGGTAAGCACACTCTACAACGTCGTTGACAGTATCTTCGTTTCCCGCCTCGGAGAAAGCGCTCTGACAGCGATGTCACTCGGTACTCCGGTATCCAGTCTGATTGCCTGCGTCACTGTCGGATTCAGTGTGGGCATGAATGCGGTACTTTCCAAAAGACTCGGTGAAGGAGATACGGAATCCGCTGACAAGGCAGCCGGCAACGGACTGCTGATCGAATGGATCTGTTTCGCAGTCTTCTTCCTGTTCGGTATGTTCGGCATCAGGGCATATTACGCTTTTCAGACAGATATCGCTGAGATCCGTGAGCTCGGCGTGCAGTACTCATCCATCATCTGCCTGTTCTCATTCGGCGTTGCCAACCAGGTCATGCTGGAAAGAATGCTTGTCGCAACCGGCAGATCCCTCGGTTCCATGTATTCACTGTTAACAGGAACACTTGTCAATCTGATCCTCGATCCGATCCTGATCTTCGGTATGTTCGGTCTTCCGGCAATGGGAATGCGCGGTGCCGCGATCGCAACAGTCGCAGCCCAGCATGCAG
The DNA here is from genome assembly GCA_900320455.1 of uncultured Erysipelotrichaceae bacterium. Lineage (GTDB taxonomy): Bacteria > Bacillota_I > Bacilli_A > Erysipelotrichales > Erysipelotrichaceae > Bulleidia. The sequence continues at coordinate 3,368 of ONSK01000023.1, forward strand.
CGGCAGCTGTCGGACTTGCCTTCAATCTGAAAACAAACAAAGAAGTCCATTTCCATAAAGAGATGTTCCTGCCGCAGGCAGATATCATGAAGGGAATCTGGAAGGTTAGTTTCCCGGCAGCGCTTCAGCAGTCCATCAGTCCGATGCTGATCTTCGGAATGAACCAGATTCTTCTCACATTCACAGCAGCTGCTCCTGCCGTATATGTCATCTATGTCAGACTCCAGAGCATCGTCCTGATTCCGGTCTGGGGGCTGAAGAATACGGTTGTCTCCATCATCTCCTACAACTACGGTGCAGGTTACCGGGCAAGAATCATTGAAACAATGAAAGTATGCGTTATCGCCGCAGTCACGGTGGCACTGGCAGGACTTGCGGTTCTCCAGCTGATTCCGGGTACACTGCTCTCACTGTTCAATGCCCAGGGAGAAGTTCTCGCCATCGGTATGTCAGCCCTGAGAATCGTCAGCTTTGTCTTCCCGTTCTCCGCGGTCACTCTGATCCTCGGCGCCTTCTTCCAGGCACTCGGACACAGCTCCAAAACACTGTTCACATCGATCCTGCAGCTGTTGATCATGCTGGCAGCGGCATTCACGCTCTCCCGCATCGGAACAGTGCACACCGTCTGGTTTGCCTTTATCATCACGGAAGTGACAGTGGCGGCGATTGCCTGTGTCCTCATGCTCAGCGTCTACCGAGTGGCGGCGATTCCGGAACTCTCGGCAGCCTGATTCCGATGATGCAGTTTCTTCATGAAACTGCATTTTCTGTATACAATAATGAAAGAGGATACAGGCATGCAGGATTTCTGGTTTAAAACAATCGTAAACGGCACATATATGCTGAAAGGATATGAAGGGGATGATGCGGATATTGTCATTCCGTCTTCGTATTTCGGAGAAACAGTCACCGTCATCGGCGATGATGTTTTCAAAAACAGAAAGGAAATCAGATCAGTGACGATCCCGGAAGGAGTCATGGAGCTTGGCGGGTTTGTCTTTGACGGCTGTGAAAACCTGCGTGATGTGGTTCTGCCGGATACATTGATTTCCATCTGGCAGTATGCTTTTGTCAGAAGCGGCATTGAAGAAATCATCATACCCCGCAATGTAAAAACGATTGTCCCGTTCACATTTCAGGAATGCAGAAATCTGAGATCAGTTACGCTCATGAATCCGGCAGCGCATATTTCGGCATATGCTTTCCGGGACTGCCCGGAATTGAGAACACTCAGATATGCCAAAGAACTGACATACAGCGAACAGGCATTTCCCTGCGGAATGCCGGAACTGATCCGCAAAGACATGGATACCGCGGTTTCGCAAACAGGAAACAGAGAGGCTATAATAGAGTTATGAAAAGAGAACAGAACGAGAGAGAAGACGCTTTGATGGCCTTCCGTTTCACAGAGGACGCCTGGCAGAAGTATATGTGGAAAACCCATCCCGGCACTGACTGGCGGGATGGTACACATCCGTATAATATGCGCCGTTCCATGCAGGGGTGCATTGATTATCTTGAAAGAAACCGCAGATTCAGAGCATCTGTCATCAACGCTGCCATTGATGAAGAATTTGAATCCTGGGCCGAGGCAAACGGATATCAGGAACGTTCGATGGAGACCATCAGCGAATATGCAGAGACTCTGAGCGACAGTGAACTGCTGCGTCTGCTGAAAAAGCATGGCTATCAGATGACATATGAGGTAAATGCCATTCCGGTTATGTTCTGGGCTGTAAGAAGAGTCAAAGGACCCACGCATCTGAAAATGGAGATCAGTGTACGGGAACTGGAGGACTATCTTGAAGGGATTTTCGGCAAAGGAAATATCTATCTGCCGGGAATGATCGTAAAGCCTGAAACATATTTTGGTATGGATTATGAACTGGCTGAGGATGCAGTCAGATATTTCCGTACAGGGGAGAAAACTGTCAGAAGCAGATATCTGAAACAGACATATCCCAAGGGCGGAGTGAATATGGGATATGTGATGATCCCTTTTGTCGTCAGACATGAGGAAACACGTGTCAGATTCACCTTTAAGGAACTGAGTGATCCGAATGATCCTCTCAATCTTGCGTGGCGCTTTACTGCGGACAGAGAATCGCTTGATCGTGCCGGTTTTAGACAGATTGAGGATATCGCCGAACACGGTGTGAATGAAACACTGAATAAAGAAATGAGCCCATTTGATTTTGTCAGATGTTTTCCCACTTTCATATCTCCTGAAGATACGCCGGAAGCGATGGAGGATCTGAGAAAAGGACTGAGAGAAATGGCATCCTGGATGAATGCCAAAACGGTAGTGCTGCACTGATTCTGCGGAAACAGATTTTGAAAAGAGGTATACAGATGGCAAAGAACAGTTCGTCAGCGAAAAGTCAGAATATGACTGAGGGAAGCATTCCCCGGCTGATTATCGCGTTTGCGATTCCTCTTCTGCTGGGAAACATCTTCCAGCAGTTCTACAACATGGTTGACAGCTGGGTTGTCGGAAACTATGTATCCAATGAAGCATTCTCGGCAGTCGGTACGGTAGGGCCGATCATCAATATGCTGATTGGATTCTTCATGGGTCTGTCGTCCGGCGCCGGGGTTGTCATTTCCCAGTACTTCGGAGCGATGAATGCGGAACGCGTGCAGGATACCGTGCATACTGCCATCGCGATGACGATCATCCTCGCATTTGTGATTACCGGTCTCGGTCTGGTGCTGATTCCCGTGCTACTTGGATTCATGAATACACCGGCAGAGGTTGTTCCCGATGCAACGAAATATCTGCGCATCATCTTCTCCGGTGTTTCCGGACTGATGTTCTACAATGTCGGCGCATCCATCCTGCAGGCAATCGGTGACTCCAAACGGCCGTTCTATTTCCTGGCAACTGCCGCAGTTCTCAATATCATCGGCGACCTGGTATTTGTGCTTGTCTTCAGAATGGGCGTGGAAGGCGTTGCCTACGCGACGATCATCGCCCAGGCTGTCTCAGCCATTCTGATCATCAGGACACTGATGC
>ONSK01000156.1 GCA_900320455.1 uncultured Erysipelotrichaceae bacterium
TACAGAAAAGGTGCGAAAGTGCCGCGGACATGGCTGAGGTATCGGAAACGATACTTGCGGGAATCAGAGAAATGGTCCAGCGCTATCACGCCGTCATCTCATCCAAAGACATTACCGAGAACCGTTTCAATCCATATGGAAAGTATCATATGGGATTAAACAGCCTCATCGCGGAACTGCTGACTTCATCAGCGAAAAGACTTCATAAGGTTTTCAATGAAGAGGACGCAGCTGTCCTGAGTGAACTGCTCATCATGTGCGCTCAGCAGCCGGCGATCTCATCTGAGCAGATCAGAAACTTCGTGAAGAAAATTGAAATGCAGGAAATGCACAGCTGAAGGGACACTGACAAAGTGTCTCTTTTTTCTCTACCGGCAGGCGGATCACCTTGCCTGATGCGTTATTGTACTTTTGCGGAATGCGCCTGTATCATGAAGCTGCAATCATCAAAAACAACACGATGAAGGAGACAGTTATATGGAACTTGGAAAGAAAATCAGACAGCTGCGTTTCAAGGCGGGAATGACCCAGGAACAGCTGGCGGGAAAACTGGGAATCGGAGCACAGGCAGTATCAAAATGGGAAAACGCGGCAGCGATGCCGGACATTGCCATCCTGCCGGAGCTGGCAGAGATCTTCGGCGTCACGATCGATGACCTTTTTGATCTGACCGCAGAACAGCGGCTGAACCGGATTGAAAACAGGATGGACGCGGAGGAGGAACTGCCGGCAGATGTATTCCAGGAGTTTGAAAGCTTTCTGCAGACAGAGCTGAATGACGCAAAGAATCAGAAACGGGCAGAAGAGCTGATCGCGTATCTCTACTGGCACCGGATGAACACAATGGCAAAGAAGGCATCACGTTACGCGAAGGAAGCGATCCGCCGCTCCCCGAATGAAAAGAACTGCCAGTGGATCCTGAGTCAGACCGATCATCATGCAGTCTGGGACTGGAATATGGCAAACCATTCGAGAGCTGTGAATTTCTACCGTGAGCTGGCAGAAGCCAATCCGGAAGAAGCATTGCCGTATATGTACCTGCTTGATAATCTGATCGCTGACCACAGGGCTGAAGAAGCGGAAAAATGGCTGGAACGTTTCTGCGCACTGGAAAAGGCAAATCCTGTCATGAAGCGGGTTTATCGCGCGTATATCGCGCTTGCCCGCTTTGATGAGACAGCCGCGGACCAGATCATGGAGGAGATGCTGAAAGAACAGCCGGACAATGACGCAGTACTGTTTGAAACAGCGCAGTATTATGCGTCCAAGGCTGATTACGAAAAAGCCATCCATATTTACGAACAGGCTTTTGCGGCAGATAAGAAACGTCCCAGGTTTCAGGACGCACTCATGGCAGTCGCTGATATTTATGAAATCATGGGTGACTGTGCGAATGCCGCAAAGACTTATGACAGGATCATCAATCTGCTGGAAAACGAGTGGGCACTGCGTGAGGAAACAGACACAGCCGTGACTGCCGCAAAGAAGGAAAAGGCACGCCTTCTTGCCATGATCTGATGCAATTCATACCGGAAAAACTTACAATACAGGGCCGCGGCTGTAACAGTCACGGTCCTGTTTTACTGCTGGAAACACATCAGCCCGGAAGCTTTTTTGATTCTGTTGGAATGAAACAGAGTAAAATAGAATCAACAGGAGGATTTGTTAAATGGAAAATTTTATTAACAAAGCGATTGAAATCTGTACGGAAGCCGGATCCAAGCTGATCCTGGCGCTGCTGGCCTGGATCATCGGAAAGATGATTATCAACAGGCTGATGAAGATGCTCGGAAAGGGAAAGATGTTCGCGTCTATTGATGAGACAGTGAAGAAGTTCATTCTCAGTGCCGTGCGCGGTGTACTGTATACCGTGCTGGTCGTTTCGATCATCGGAATCCTCGGCGTGCCGATGGCAAGCATCGTGACGGTTCTCGCCACATGCGGTGTGGCTGTCGGAATGGCGCTGCAGGGAGCGCTTGGCAATCTGGCAGGCGGAATCATGTTAATGGTATTCCGTCCGTTCAATGTGGGGGACATCGTCAGCGCAGCCGGAGCGGAAGGCGCTGTCCAGGAAATCTCCATGTTCTATACCAAACTGAAAACACCTGACAACACACTGATCACGATTCCCAACGGATCTCTGATGGGTGCCAATGTCGTCAACTACTCGGCGGAAGGCAAGCGCCGTCTTGATGCTGTATTCGCTGTATCCAAGGATACAAACATCGATCAGGCAGAGGAAATCATCCGCAATGTCCTGAGAGAAACAGAAGGACCGCTGAAGGATGAAGAAATGGTCGCTGCAGTGGCAGGCGGTACCAACGAAGCACTTGAACTTCTTGCAAGATGCTGGGTAGTACCTTCTGATTATGCGCCGGTCAAGGCAAGAATCACCGAGAATGTCACACGCGCATTCGGCAAGGCAGGATTCAAGGCGCCGGCTGTCCGCATCATCTCCGACAAATAATCATCGTGCTGAAGCAGGTCAATTGATCCTGCTTCTTTTTTTCCGCGTGCTAAAATAGGAAAAAGGATAAACGAAATGTACGAAACGGCTGTCGCAGTGCTGCTGTATGCATGCAGTATGCTTGCATCGCAGAAGATAAAAACGGAAAAGAAAAACCTGACTGCCATCGCGGCAGGTGCTTTTGTGACGGCTGTTGTTTCCTTACTGCTGCAGCTTGGCGGTTTGACACGTCTGGCGTTATTGTCTGTACCGGCAGGGCAGGCGGTCTTTTCAGTCATTCTATTGATATACAGGAAGACGGAAGAGCTGGGCAGAATGATTCCGTTCATGCTCAGCGCGGACGGACCTGTTCTGATGCCTCTGCTGTCTGATTCCTTTCAGTATACGTATGCGCTGTTTGCGGTATTGATCAGTTTTCTGATTCTGGCAGGAATCCATGAAACGATCATCAAAGATGAGGACGTAAGGGAAATCGAAGAAAACAGAAAGCGTTTGCTTACAGAGTGGCTGCCTTGCGCTTCGCTGCTTCTGCAGATCCCGCTTCTGATCACGTCAGCACAGGGCAGTGTACTTGTGACGATGATCTGTCTCAGTCTGATACTGGCGTGGCATATTCTGTTTCTGATGATGTCGCTGATTCTGCGGAAGCTGTTTCTGACAGCGGAAGAAGCGGAACTGGCGGCACGGTGGCAGAGTGATGCCACAACGTTTATGAATCAGATCCGCTCTCAGCGCCATGACTACAACCTGCATCTGCATGCGATCAGCGGACTGATTGCCGGCGGTGAATATGAAAAATGCCGTGAATACGCGGATACGCTGATATCGGAAGCGGCAGACATCAACGATATCATGCCGGTATATGATGCGGCAGTCGGCAGTATGCTTTACAGCCTGCGCGAAGAAGCCAGAAGTATCGGCTCTGATATTTATTATGATATACGCTATGATATGCAGGATATTATCTGCAGCAGCTATGAGCTCAACCGGATCATCGGAAATCTGCTCAGAAACAGCATTGATGCCCTGCAGTCAGAGGAAGATAAAAAATACGGCATTCGTCTGAATATCTTCCGCCGCAGAGGAAACACGGTGATCATTTCCGAAAACAGATTCACCGGAGATCCCGCTGAGATCGCCGCTGTGTTTGAACTCGGATATTCGACAAAGAAGGGCCATGAGGGAATCGGTCTTCCGATGGTACAGAAAACCGTGAAGCGCTATGGCGGAAGGGTATATCCGGAATTCGGAGAGAATACGATCCGCTTTGTCGTGAATGTGCCGAACCGGGTAACGCTTCAGAAAGGAGACGTGCAGTCATGAACATCAGAACAATTATCGTTGATGACGATCTGAATTCCAGGCGTTCCGCTGCCGCTGCGCTGAGCAATGAGTCTGATTTCATCATCGCCTCGGAATGCGAAGACAGCGATCAGCTGAAAGAAGTCCTGAAAAGGATGCCTGCGGATCTTGTGATCCTTGATATCGAGCTGGATCAGGAGAGCGGCTTTGAAGTCGCATCCTGGCTGCGCGATGAATATCCTGAAATCATGGTGGTGTTTCTGACCGGACATTCTTCCTACGCGATCGACGGCTATGACTTTCATCCGGTGGATTTTCTGACCAAGCCGATCAATCCGCTGAAACTGGAACACACGCTCAGTGAGATCAGAAGGCGGATGGAAAAGAAAAACACCCAGCAGGAGGCAAGGCTGCTGTTCCGCACTGCCGACGGCTACCGGCTGATCGATGTCAGAGATATCTGCTATGTGGAACGGAACAACCGCAGGAACTGGATCCATACGGAAAACGAAACGATCCGGATCACCAATGATACGATGCGCGGCATTGAGGATATGCTCTCACCGCACGGCTTCATGCTTGTGCATCAGTCATTCATTGTTTCGCTGTACCGCATCACTGCGGTCCGTGATGCCGGAAGACAGCTGTATGAAGCTGCTGTCCGGGGAAGCGATAAAAGCGTGCCGATTTCCAGAAACCGCTATGAAGAGCTGATGGAAGCGCTGCGCAGAATAAACGTGAAATGACGCACAATAGACAATCTGTATTGTGCGTCTTTTTATTTTTTATGAGAATAAATGCAAATAAGGTGATCATATGCAGGATATAAATCAAATTCTACCGCCTGTTAAAGAAGAAACAGATTCCGACAAACTGAGTGTTCATACAAAAAAGGGAATATGGAAAAGATTCATACGGATGCTGCTGAAATGCCGTTTGCCGTGGATCTGGCTGACAGCCTACATCATTCTGGATTTTTCAACAATCAATTTCGGTCTCAATGAGACAGATTATACAGCCCAGCTGTTTTCAGGTGATACAAGTCCCGAGCTTCTTGCGAAGCTGATCGGTATTCTTGTTCTGAACCTGCTGCTATCAGACGCAGTGTTGTTTGTCAGAATGGTGACTGAAGCGAAGATCAACCGGAATATGCGTGAGCTGCTGCTGGAAAAGATCATGAAACTGCCGATGAAATGGTTCAAGGATGAAAATCCAAGAGAAGCCGTTTACCGTATTCTGCGCAATGCCCAGGCAGTTGATAACACGATCATTCTGTTTGTGCTGCCGATCGCGGCTGCGCTGTACAAGTCGGTTTCCATCTTCGGAAGAATCTTCAGCTATGACTGGCGTCTTTCCATTATTCTGGTGGCGTTTATTCCCGTGCAGCTTCTGATGGGATTCCTGTTTGGCAGAATCAATTATTCCCTGAATGAAAAAGAATCCGGTCTGAAGGCGGAACTGATGCGCAGACTGGCTGAGCTTGCGGCAAATATTCCCGTTGCCAAGGCATTCGCGAAAGAAAACAAAGAGACGGAAAACGGCAGTGAACTGACGGAACGTCTGTACAGACTTGATATCAAGGGAAGCTGGATCTCACAGTTCATGGATCTCAGTGAAACAGCATCATCATTGGTGCAGTCTCTGATCATGGTGACTGTCGGCTATTTCCTGCTGAAGAACAGTGAAATCACAACCAGGGCATGGGTGACATTCTTCATGTTCTCATCTCTGTTTACAAATGCCGTATTCGAACTGCTGATGTACTGGAACAACGTCAAGCTGATCCAGGGCGGCGCGGAGAGAATTGCCGATATCATGGATGCTGAGGAAGAAGACAGAAGCGGAAAGGAATGTCCCAGGCTTGAAGGAGATATTGCCGTCAGCCATCTTTCCTTCAGCTATGACAAAGATAAACCGGTGCTGAAGGATGTCAGCTGCACGTTCAAAGACGGCTGCGTCACGGCGCTTCTCGGTGTCAGCGGCTGCGGTAAAACAACGCTGTCATCACTTTTGATGAGGCTGTATGAACCGGATCATGGTGAGATTTCTGTCGGCGGCACGAATGTGAAGGAATATGCGCTTCCGGCTTACCGCAGGCATTTTGTCGCGGTATCACAGAATCCGATGCTCTTCAGCGGCACAATCAGAGAGAATGTATGCTACGGAAACAAAGGCGTGGATGATGCGGCTTTGAAAGCAGCCCTTGAAAAAGCCGGTGCGATGGAGTTTGTATCATCTCTTCCGGATGGTCTTGAGACGATGCTGGAAGAGTATGGAGACAATCTTTCCGGCGGACATAAACAGAGGATTGCACTGGCAAGAGCGCTGCTGTCCGATGCCCATTACATCATTCTTGATGAACCGGCTGCCTCGATGGATGCGATCGCTGTCGGTGAGCTGGCAAAGATTCTGAAAGACAGCGCTGAAAACCGCTGCATGATCATCATTGCTCACGATAAGCCGATCCTTTCTGCCTGTGACAGAATCATCGTCATCGAAGAAGGAAAGGTCAGCTGTGAAGGAACACGTGACGAAGTGTTTGCCAACAGCAGCTTTGTCAGAGAAATGAGAGGAGGTGCCTGATGAAACATACGGAAAAGGGTATGTGGAAGCGTACCTTCGGTATATTCAAAAATATCCGGATTCCCTGGATCCTGTATTTTCTGCAGGTGATCCTTGGAATCATCAGCACGAAGACTGCTCTGCTGTATGTGCCGTATGAAGCGGATCTGAAGCTTGGCAATCTGTCTGATATCCATGTTGTTCTCGGATACGCAGGTCTTCTTCTGCTTGCGGTTGTCATCAAAGCGGCGGAATCCATTCCGGCATTCTACGCGGAAGGACAGCTGACAAGAAACCTGAGAAACAAGCTGATCGGTCATTCGCTGCGTCTGCCGGTGCGCACACTGGAACAGACAGGTTCGAAAATCGCTTCCTGGATCACTGAGGACTGCACATATGCCAACGGTCTGATCACTTCCATCATCGGCTTTATTACCGGCATTGCCGCGACATACATGAGCATGACTTCGATGAGCTCCATTGATCAGTCAATGCTGTTCATTGTGCCGGTGATCCTTGTCTATATCCTCTTCAGCACATGGCTGGAAGGACGCATCATGTTCCTGCGTGAGAGAAGGGGAAGAGATGCATCCGCATTGCTGACGTCCTATCTTTCCGAGCACCTTGGCTATTACCATCAGATCAGACAGATGAATACGATGGAACAGGAACTCGAAAGAGGCAAAAAGGCCTTTGAGGAGTACTACAAGGCAGAGATCTACATGGCTGTCATTTCCCTGATTAACATTCTTGTCTCAGGATCACTGACGCAGATCATCTCCATACTCATCTTTATCGTCGGTGTGCCGAAGGTAAACAGCGGAGCGATCACACTGAGCCAGCTGGCGGAATTCCAGAGCTACATTCTGATTGCCTATCAGTCACTGAGCTCACTGCCCGGCATTTATACAAATCTGATGTACTATAACGGTATTCTCTTCTTTATCGGAAACAATATGGCTGAAAAAGAAGAGGTATCACAGCGTGAATATACGATGGACATGCCGGATGAGGATATCATCTTCGATGATGTTTCCTTCAGCTACAGCGACAAGGAAGTGCTCCATCACGCAAGCTTTACGATCCCAAAAGGAAAGAGGACTGTGATCGTCGGACCGAACGGATCGGGCAAGACGACTGTCTTCAAGCTGATTGAGCGGTTCTATCAGCCGACAGAAGGAAGAGTCATGTTCGGAAAGCTTGATGCCGAACGCATCCATCTTGATGAATGGAGACAGTCGATCGCATACGTGCTCCAGGAATCACAGCTGTTTGACCGCTCCGTGCGCGATAATATCAGCTATGGCCTGGACCGCAGCGTCAGTGACAGCGAAGTGGAAAGCGCCGCGAAGCTTGCCTGCGCTGATGAATTCATCAGGGAATTCCCGGAAGGCTATGACTACGCTGTCGGTGAGAACGGCATCCGTCTTTCCGCCGGACAGAAACAGCGCATTGCCATTGCCAGAGCCATGATGATGGATCCTTCGTATCTGCTTCTCGATGAGGCGACATGCAACGTGGATGCAGGTTCTGAGCGCAGGGTTCTGGATGGTCTGAAAAAGGTGATGGAAGGCAGAACGACTGTCATGATTTCTCATGATATGAATTCTCTGAAAGATGCCGATCACATCATCGTGCTCAATAACGGAACCGTGGAAGCGGAAGGTACATATGAAGAAACAATCAGACGCAGTGAAATGCTGAGAAAGCTTGTCGCTGCATCAGGGACAGGAGGAAATCAATGAAATCAAAAATCAATCATCTTGCGGATTACCGCGAAGCACCGTTTGAGAAAGAACATGAAATCGGTGTCTCAGAGGACTTTATCAAAGGACAGATCAGACATCTGACACGTTCCGGCAAAAAGACAGTGACACCGGAAACAATTGAAAAGGGTGACGTGGCTGTGCTTTCCCTGAAGAGCGGACTTGAGAAGTTCAACCGCCCGACAGTATTTGTCACATGCGGCGGAGGCCTGTTCGATGCTGAATTTGAAGCGCAGATGATCGGACACAGAAGCGGTGAAACATATACTGCGAATGTACAGGGCGAGCCTGTGGAAACAACTGTCAAAAACATTTCCAGAACGATCTTCCCTGAACCGACGGATGCCATGGCTGAAGCTTACTGCAAAACGCAGGACGGCTTCGAAGGGATCACAACACTGCAGGGATTTATCGATAAGATCATCCAGGATGAGCTTTCCGAACAGAGGACGAAAATTGTCTATGAGATCGTGGAAAGCATCATGGATTATGTGCTGGAACACAGTGACTTTGAATTTGACGAGGATGAACTGAAGACGCATGATGAAGAAACAATGAAGGAAATCACTGAACAGCTGAAGGAACAGAAGAAAGATCTTGAAACACTCAGCAGTGAAGAGATGGAAACGCTGTTCGGTGTCGGAAACATTGATGAGCTGAAGAAAATCGTTCACAGCCAGAATGAGTGGATGATTGCGGAAACACTCTGGGCAATGGATCATTACCAGCTGAAATCAGAAGATGAACTTGATTTCTACGCCTGGGATTTCCTGGCGGATCATGTGAAAGAGAATATCCATTTTACGGAAATAAAGGAGGCTTGAAAAATGGCTATTGTTTATGCGACAGATGAAAACTTCAGAGAACTGACGGCGGAAGGACCGGTTGTCGTGGATTTCTTTTCCAAGACATGCGTTCCCTGCAAGATGCTGGCAAAGGTGCTGGAAGAAGTCGATGATGAATTCCCGTTTGTGAATATCGTCAAGGTCGACATTGACGACTGTCCGAAAACCGCTGAGGAATTCGCAGTCAGCGGCATTCCGGATATCTATTATTACAAGGACGGCAAGGTGGCTGCCCATGACATCGGATTTGGAATGAAATCAGAGGTTATGGACAGGATCGCCTCTATCATGTACTGAAAGGAAAGGGAAAAAAAATGAAAAAAGTACTCAGCTTCTTACTGACACTCTGCCTGGGATTCACTCTCACAGCGTGCAGTTCCTCTTCTTCCGGAGACAAAGATTCCGGAAGCTCAGACGCATCTTCAGCTGTTGATTTCTCCAAATATCCTTCTTCACTCAATGAATGGACAGGTCAGAACTTCATTGATTACTTCAAGGAATACGGTCTGTTCACAGACGGCAACGGCGCTGAGACATGGGTACAGGATCATGCGAATTACTGGCCGGGAACACCTGTTAAGGAAGCTGCCGGATGGTGGGATGATGCAGGAACATTCCTGGTCATGGTTCTGATTCATGATGAGACACTGCCGGATACATCAAAAGCGGATTATGACGCCTGGATGTCCCAGCTGAAGGACAAGCACATGATGACTGAAGACTTCGGTTCCATGCCGGTTGACCACCTTGCTGGAAATGTTGGATTCACATTTGAAACAACTGTTACGGATGATGAAATCTACAGCAAGACACTTCAGGCGTACAACGATCTTCTGGCTGCTCTGAAGGTCAAAGCGGAATACTGATTGAAAGTCTCTCCGGAGACTTTTTCATTTTGTTTCATAAAAAATGAATATTCACTCCAGTTGATTGAAAAATATGATTGCGAAAGGAGAAAAGGAAGCGTATACTTGGCGCGGCACAGCTGATCACTGAAGGAGGATTCCATGACAACTATCAAAGATATCGCCAGAATATCCGGATACAGCATCGGTACAGTATCGAGAGTGATCAACCATCATCCGGATGTCAGTGACAGAGCAAGGGAAATAATTGAAAGAATCATCGAGGAACAGCATTTTCAGCCGAACCAGAATGCCAAGCAGCTGAAGGCAGCTTCGGAATCTCCCGTGGCAGTGATCATCAAGGGAATTGAAAACAGCTTCCTGAATGATCTGCTTGTCAGGGTGGAGGAAAGACTGGCAGCGAGCGGCGAAGAGGCCAATGTCGTTTTCCTTTCGGAAGGGGACAATGAGGTACTGACAGCGGTCCGGATGGAGAATGAAAGCCATCCGAAGGGATTTGTCTTCCTCGGCGGATCACACGATAATTTCCAGAATGATTTCCCGCTTGTGCATACGCCTTCCGTTCTTGTCAGCGCCGGCGCATCTGATCTTGATTCAGATCTTCTTTCAAGTTTTTCGACAGATGACTATGAGGGAAGCAGAGCGGCTGCCAGGCTCTTTGTGGAAGGCGGCAGAAAGAACGTCGGATTTATCAGCGGTCATTTCGCAATCGATGCGGACGGAGAAATTGTTTCGCCGCGTCTGAAAGGGGCGGTTGATGAACTGCAGGAAAACGGATGTTCCTTTGATCCTGACAGACAGCTTGTCTATTCGCACTTCACATTGAAGGAAGGATACAATGCCGCAAAGAAACTGCTGGTGAAATATCCGGAGATGGATGCGCTGTTTGCCCACAGTGATATCATGGCGCTGGGAGCGATGCGTGCCCTTCATGATGAGGGAAAGAAAGTACCGGAAGAAATTGCGGTCTGCGGATACGACGGCATCAGTGTCGGTGATTTTTCTGTTCCGCGTCTGACAACGATCAGACAGGACACTGATCTGATGGCCGAAAGAGCGGTAAATGACCTTCTTTTCCGGATGAACTATACAAGAAAAACAGTGCATGAACTCATTCCGCATGTTGTTGTGGAGAGGGAAAGCAGCGGTATTGACAGCGATGACAGATCTTTTTGATCTGTTTTTTTGCTTATTATGAAAAAAACCGTGATTTTAACCGGTTCAGGGATGAAAAATAACCCATTTTATGATATAAATTTGGCTGATATGTCGTTTTTAGAGGAGGTAGGCCTTTTATGAATAAAAAAGTACATATTACAGAGGTTGTGCTTCGTGACGCGAACCAGTCACTGATCGCAACCCGCATGGCCAGATCCGATTTCGAGGACATTCTCGAAACAATGGATCAGGCTGGCTATTACTCAATGGAAGTGTGGGGAGGAGCTACATTCGATTCCTGTCTGCGCTACCTTGATGAAGATCCGTGGGAGAGACTGCGCTTTATCCGTTCCAAGGTAAAGAACACAAAGCTGCAGATGCTGCTGAGAGGACAGAACATCCTCGGATACAAGCATTATTCCGATGACACAGTACGCGCTTTCGTCCGCAAGTCTGTTGAAAACGGAATTGACATCATCCGTATCTTTGATGCGCTGAATGACCCGCACAACATGGCAACTGCCATTGATGAGTGTCTGAAGGCAGGCGGTCACGCGCAGGGAACGATCTGCTATACGATCAGCCCGATCCATACATTTGAGAGCTATGTCGCTCTCGGCAAGAAGCTGGAAGACATGGGATGCAACTCCATCTGCATCAAGGATATGGCCGGAATCATCAGCCCGCAGATCTGCTATGATCTCGTCAAGGCGCTGAAGAAAGAACTGAAGATTCCTGTCTATGTGCATTCCCACACAACAACAGGTCTTGCACAGATGACACTGCTGAAGGCAATTGAAGCCGGTGCTGACGGAGTGGATACGGCAATATCCATCTTCTCCGGCGGAACTTCTCATCCTTCCACAGAGTCTCTGGTTTACACACTGAATGAAATGAACATCGACAGCGGTGTTGATCTCAAGGTCTGCAAGAAGATCAATGATCACTTCAAGCCGGTTCAGGAAAGATTCCTGAAGAACGGCGGACTGAACCCGTCTGTTCTCACAACAAAGATTGATGCTCTGAACTACCAGATTCCGGGCGGCATGCTGTCAAACCTGATTTCCCAGCTGACAGCTGTTGACAAGCTCGACAAGCTGGATGAAGTACTGGCGGAAACACCGCTTGTACGTAAGGACATGGGTTATCCGCCCCTTGTCACACCGATGAGCCAGATGGTTGGTTCCCAGGCTGTCACTAACGTGCTGACAGGCGCAAGATACAAGCTGATCTCCAAAGAGGTCAAGGCATACTGCCGCGGTGAATACGGTCATTCCCCGGCACCGATCAGCGAAGAGCTGATGAAGCTTGCCCTCGGTGATGAGAAGCCGTATGAAGGACGCTATGATGATCTGATCGAGCCGGAGATTCCTGCTGCGAAAGAATATCTCGGCGACCTGGCGGAGAGTGAAGAAGACGTACTGAGCTATGTCGCATTCCCTCAGCAGGCAGAAGCTTTCCTGAAGGAAAGACGCCTGAAGAAGGCAATGAAGGTCAGCTACACAATCACGGAGGCAAAGTAACATGCCGGTAATGAACGCTCTGATCATTGCGGCATCCGGCATTCTGGTTGTCTTCCTGATGCTTGTTCTTCTCTGGATGATCATCGTCGGCATCAACAAGACGGTCATTGCCATTGAGAAAACGGAAGAGAAACCGGCTGAAAAGGCAGTCAAGGCGAGACCCGTTCCCGTGCAGGAAATCAAACCCGCACCGGCACCGGCCGCAGCACCCGCACCGGCACCGGCCGCAGCACCTGCTCCGGCACCCGTTGCAGCACCGGTTTATACCGCAGCACCTGCGGCAGTTTCTGCGCCTGCATATTCCGTGCAGACAGCGGACAGCGGCATCTACGGCGGCAATATTGCTGTGTTTGATGACATTGATGACAAGACGGTTGCCTGCATTATGGCAATTATCAGTGATGAGACGAAGATTCCTCTGAATCAGCTGATCTTCAAATCAATCAGACTGGTTCAGGAATGAGGAGGATGGAAAAATGAAATACGTAATCACATTAAATGACAAGAAATACGAAGTTGAAGTAGAAAAGGGACAGGCAACTGCTGTATATGCCGGCAAGGCTGAGGAATATTCCGCGACACCGGCTCCTGCGGCTGCTCTGGCACCCGCTGCTGCTCCTGCACCGGCAGCTGCTCCTGTTCAGGCAGCTCCTGCGGCTGCGGCCGGAAGCGGAACACCTGTCAAGGCACCGATGCCCGGTACTATTCTTGACGTTCGCTGCTCCGTCGGACAGCAGGTCAAGAAGGGACAGGCGCTCTTCGTTCTGGAAGCCATGAAGATGGAAAACGAAGTGGCTGCACCTGTTGACGGTGTCGTTACTTCCGTACTTGTAACAAAGGGAGCCTCTGTACAGACTGACGAGACGATCGCAACAGTGGCGTAGGAGGCAGCTGAATGAACATTTTTGAAATCTTAGGCATGATCTTCGCTGAATCCGGTTTTGCCGGACTGATCGAAGATCCCCGCTATCTGGTAATGATCATCGTGGCATGCTTCCTGCTGTACCTCGGTATTGCCAAGAAGTATGAGCCGCTTCTGATGATTCCGATCGCCTGCGGTGTCCTGCTGGCAAACCTGCCGCGCACAGGCATCACAGAAGGTCTGATCCATTATCTTTCACTCGGTATCGAGTACGGTATTTATCCTTCCCTGGTGTTCCTGGGAACAGGTGCCATGACGGACTTCGGACCGCTGATTGCCAATCCTTCATCACTTCTGATGGGTGCCGGTGCGCAGTTCGGTATCTTCACGGCATTCCTGCTTGCGCTGCTGCTCGGATTTGATCCGAAGGTCGCAGCCGCGATCGGTGTCATCGGCGGTGCTGACGGTCCTACAGCGATCCTGACAGCTTCCAAGCTTGCCATGGATTACCTGCCGGCAATCGCGATCGCAGCCTACTCATACATGGCTCTGATTCCGATGATCCAGCCGCCTCTGATGCGTCTTTGCACAACAAAGAAAGAGCGCGAGACAGTCATGAAGCAGGCCCGCAATGTTTCCAGAACAGAGAAGATCATCTTCCCGATCGCCGTTATGATCGTTGTCATTCTGCTGATTCCCGATACAGCACCGCTCGTTGGTATGCTGATGATGGGCAATCTGCTGAAGGAAACGGGTCTCACAGACAGACTGAGCGATACAGCTCAGAACTCTCTGACAAACATCTGTGTTATCTTCCTCGGTGTCTCAGTCGGTGCCAAAGCCGTTGCGACTACATTCCTGACAGTCCGTACGATTGAAATCATCGTTCTCGGTCTGATCGCGTTCTGCTTCTCAACAGTCGGCGGTCTTCTGATTGGAAAGATCATGTACAGAGTGACAGGCGGAAAAGTCAATCCGCTGATCGGTTCTGCCGGTGTTTCCGCTGTACCGATGGCTGCCCGTGTCAGCCAGATCGAAGGCATCAAGGCCAATCCTTCCAACTATCTGCTGATGCATGCAATGGGACCTAACGTTGCAGGTGTCATCGGATCCGCAGTCGCAGCCGGATTTATGCTGAAAATCTTCGGCGCTTAATCAGTCTTTATTCGAAATTAATTGAAAAAGCGTAGTATACTGAATAAAGAATCCGCATGAATCGTGAGATTCAGCGAATATACAAATTCTGTTAATGACGGAAGAGAGGTTAAAAAAATGGCAGAAATCAATTTGAACCAGTATGGCATTACAGACACAAAGGAAATTGTCTACAACCCGTCTTATGAAACTCTGTATGAAGAGGAAATGAAACCTGAACTGACAGGCTATGAGAAGGGTCAGGAAACAGAGCTCGGTGCGGTTAATGTCATGACAGGCATCTACACAGGACGTTCTCCTAAGGACAAGTACATTGTCATGGATGAGAACTCCAAGGACACAGTCTGGTGGACAACACCGGAATATCCGAATGATAACCATCCGCTTTCTGAAGAGAACTGGGCAATCCTGAAGGATATCGCAAAGAAGGAACTGTCCGGCAAGAGACTGTTTGTCGTCGATGCATTCTGCGGCGCAAACAAGGACACACGCATGGCTGTACGCTTCATTATGGAAGTCGCATGGCAGGCACACTTTGTCAGAAACATGTTCATCAAGCCGACGGCAGAGGAGGCAGAAAACTTTGAACCTGATTTCATCGTTTATACAGCTTCTCTTGCA
>ONSK01000064.1 GCA_900320455.1 uncultured Erysipelotrichaceae bacterium
CCAATGCCCATTGATCTGGATGAGGCATATTACGAGTTTATGACTGATGTAAATCAGTTACATCAACACATTTCATGAACATAGCGTAATCTATTGAGAAGAATATCAAAAAAGAAGAAAAAAAAGGAAACAGAGACAACGCCGGGACTCACATTATGGTTTCAGCGACAGTCAATGAGGCAGGCGGATTAACGGGTCCCGGTCCGTACCAGGGTTAATACTGTCTTTCGTTTCAATGTCCCGGAACAGTTCCGGGACATTTTCATTTTGTGCTGTCTGAATGATCTTTATGCCGGAGCGTCTGCGCGGATACTTCCGCAGGAAAATGCCGGAGTGCAGGGCACTGCTTTCCTTTCTATCTGCTGTGATCCGCTGTCAGAAATGTTTAAAAACCTCCATACGGTTCAATCCGCAAGGAGGTTTCTTTGGTTCAAACAGTTCAGTACTTACTGAGGTCTGGTATTCGTGATCATTTTGTCGAGCACCCAGGTGAAGGTGTCCATGTACTCCTCAGGTATATCCTTCATTGCGTCATTTTTGAAATTCTCAGCGATTTCATTTCCGCGCAGCGCAAGTTCCTTCCCCTTTCCGGTCAGCTGGATGCTGTTGGTTCTTCTGTCTTTGCGAATACGGATGACAAGGTCATCTTTTTCCATTCTGTCCAGAAGCCTGACCACTGTCGGCTCTTTTGTCCCGAGCAGCAAAGCGAGTTCTTTCTGGGTTATATCTTTATTGTTGCAAAGATAATACAGAGTCATCCACTGCACTCTTGTGATCCCGATGACAGATATTCTTTTTTCCAGTATGTCTGCCAGATCCTTCGCATTTCTGCTTGCCAGATATGCCAGACAGTCTTCAAGTCTGAACACTGTTAAGCCTCTTTCATTAATGCGACTATTCTATCACAAATATCAGCCGGATTGTAAAAGATGCCCTTCAGTTTTTCCGTATTGACCGGCGCAGTGCCATGCATGAAATCATGGCTGATTTTCACATCGGTAACCCGGCCGTTTCCAATACTGAGAAACACCTGCAAAATACCGTTTTCCGTCTTTATTTCATGCACTGCGTCATAGGATGTGCTCCGGCCGAAGATCCACTCTTCTGACATGAGCCTGCTGCGCTCTGTTTCCGTCCGCGCATCCGCAGGAGGAATCATTCTTCTTTCTACCGTATGTGCTTCAAAGGCACGGATGATTTTTTCTTCACTGAGCAAAGGATCAATTTCCGTCAGATTGACGACGCGGCTTTTTACGGAGTCAAAGCCTTTGGAGCTGTATTTGATCTTCGGCGGGGTTAATACTTTTCTCATCCGTTCTGTATCAGTATTGATCAGGATTGTGCCATGGAACAGAATCCAGCCGTCTTCATACAGCCAGGCTGTTCCGCCGAACTTCCTGCCGCCGGCTGTCAGATCATTTCTACCAGTGCATTCCGCGTGAATCCCCACCTCAGCCAGTATCCTCATCAGCATTTCCTGCGGCATGCCTTCCATGTCTTCGGGAATGATGAAGGAATAGTTCAGATTTCCGTGATCATGGAAAACACAGCCGCCGCCGGTATATCTGCGCACCGGCAGAATGCCGCTGTCAACGGCATAGGCAAGATCCGCTTCGGCGTAAATATTCTGGTTTCTTCCGGCGACGATACAGTCCCTGTTTTTCCAGAGAAAGCACGCGGTCTCCCGTTTCCGAAACAATGCTGACTCGTGGGCAAGGTTAAGATACGGGTCGTCCGTATCGGAAATATACAGTTTCATCCTTATTCGTGATACGCGCCACCGGCTAGATCAAGACCGGCTTCGTGGATCACCTCTGCGGTTGTCGGATGGGCAAAGACTGTGTTTTCAATATCCGCGACTTTCAGGCGGTTGGCGACACAGATGCCAAGCGCAGCAATCAGGGTTGACGCGTCGGCACCGATGATGGCAGCGCCGATCACTGTTTCTTCTTCATCAGCCAGAATCCGAATAAAGCCTTCTGTTTCATT
Organism: uncultured Erysipelotrichaceae bacterium; assembly: GCA_900320455.1. Lineage (GTDB taxonomy): Bacteria > Bacillota_I > Bacilli_A > Erysipelotrichales > Erysipelotrichaceae > Bulleidia. The sequence goes on from ONSK01000064.1 coordinate 1,990, forward strand.
CATTGTCAGGGCCTTGCCGTTGGCTGTGTAATGGAATGTTCCTTCGTGATATTTCACGCCTGCTTTATCCGCGTCAGTCCTGCTCATGCCGACAGAAGCGATTTCAGGCATTGTGAAGATCACGCTGGGAATGATATTTTTGTCAAACGGGCGTTCATTGCCGAGAATGTGGTCAACCGCGATCATGCCTTCATAGCTGGCGGCATGGGCAAGCTGGATCTTGTTGTTTAC
>ONSK01000244.1 GCA_900320455.1 uncultured Erysipelotrichaceae bacterium
AGATAAACGGCAGAGAGATCTGTGTCTGTACCATACCGGACAGATCCTTCTTTGCTTTCTCAGCTGCTTCCTTCAGTCTCTGCAGAGCCATCTTGTCATTCTTCAGATCGATGCCGTGCTCTCTCTTGAAGTTGTCAGCCAGCCAGTCAATGATGACGTTATCAAAGTCATCGCCGCCGAGTCTTGTGTCACCGGCTGTGGAAAGTACTTCGAATGTGCCGTCTGCGATATCCAGGATGGAGACATCGAATGTGCCGCCGCCGAGGTCATAAACCAGAATCTTCTGTTCTTTCTCAGTGTCTTTGTCAAGACCGAACGCAAGAGCGGAAGCTGTCGGCTCGTTGATGATACGGCATACATCGAGTCCGGCAATCTTACCGGCATCCTTTGTGGCCTGACGCTGAGCGTCATTGAAGTATGCAGGAACTGTGATGACAGCCTGTGTTACAGGTTCACCCAGATATCCTTCTGCATATGTCTTGATGTAGGAAAGAATCATCGCGGAGATTTCCTGCGGTGTGTACTGCTTTCCTTCCATTGTGACTTTCTCGTCTGTACCCATCAGTCTCTTGATGGAATATACTGTTTCCTTGTTTGTGATCAGCTGACGCTTCGCAGCATCGCCGACAATGCGCTCGCCGTTTTTGAATGCGACGACAGACGGTGTTGTACGGTTTCCTTCCGGATTTGTAATAACTTTAACTTCCTTGCCTTCCATGACAGCCGCACAGCTGTTTGTTGTACCAAGGTCAATACCAATAATTTTGCTCATAATCATGTCCTCCTTATTCACTGACTTTCACTAATGCCGCTCTCAGAATACGATCTTTCAGCTTATAGCCTTTCTGCAATACCTGAATGACCATTCCTGCTTCCACACCATCCTGATGTTCGCTCATCAGTGCCTGGTGCCAGTTGGCATCGAACGGAAGTCCTTCTGCTTCAATCTCAGTGACGCCTTCTTTTGAAAGCGCGTTTTTGAGCTGGCTGTATACCATCTCAAATCCCTTTCGGTAATTCTCATCAGTTGTTTCCTGTGCCAGTGCCCTTTCACAGTTGTCAAGCACCGGAAGCAGTTCTGACGCGAATGACTGCAGCTGGAATTTGCTGCGCTGTTCAAAATCGTTCTGCAGACGCTTTCTCATGTTTTCCGTATCAGCGTATGCTTTCGCGTATTCGTTCTTCAGAACAGCGACCTTATGTTCCAGTTCAGCAATTCTCTCTTCCGGAGCAGGTTCTGCCTGCTCAGCTTCTTCAGTTACTTCTGCCCCTTCGGCAGTATCACTGTCAGGAGCCATGGTTTCTTCTGCTTCCTCAGCAATTTTTTCTTCTTCTGCTGCTTTCTCTTCACTCATTCTTTTCACCTCCTGACATGTACATTTTCTCAATCATCGATGCAGCGTATTCCAGCATGGATACCACTTTGTCGTAGTTCATGCGGCTTGGCCCGACGACCATCAGCTCTCCGCCTTCGGAATCATTCACGCGGAATGAGGATCTTACAACTGCGAGGTCATCATACCAGGTCAGCGTTGCGCCTCTTGCGGTCGTCACAGCAAGTGTGTTCTTGATGTCACCGATCTTTCTCCAGACAGTCGAATCATCCAGCATGGACATCAGCTGCTTCAGCTTTGTGATGTCCTCGAATTCCGGCTGATACAGCATCTTGTCTTTTCCGGAGAAGTAAATGTTCTCACCGGCGAATTTGACAAACGCTCTGACAAATGCTGTAAAGAGCAGATCATGACGGGTTACAACCGCATTGAGATCCGGACGGATCGCTTCCATTCTGTCAGGGATTTCAGAAATTCTGACACCCTTCAGTTTCTGATTCAGAACATCCGTGCAGGATTCCATATCCGAGAACGGGATGTCTTCATCAAAGTGGAAGTTTTTCGTTTCCGTATGTCCGGTATCCGTAATGAATACGCAGACACAGTTTCTCGCATCGATCGGGAACAGTTTGATGTGTTCCAGGCGCTGTTCGGATGAATCCGGACCGATCGCGCCGGCAGTCATATTCGTCATCTCGGAAAGAATGGAACAGCTCTGGTGGATCGCTTCTTCGATGTTCATGTTCTGAAGATCAAACGCATCCTTGATGGCAACTTCCATGCGCTTGTCCAGATAGCTGTTGTCCAGCAGATTCTCACAGTAGAATTTATAGCCGAGCGTACTCGGAACTCTGCCGCTGGATGTATGTGTCTTTTCCAGATAACCCATTTCCTCCAGGACCTGCATATCATTTCTGATCGTGGCACTGGAATATGAAAGGTGATATTTCTGCTGAAGTGTTTTCGAGCCTACCGGTTCAGCCGTTTTGATAAACTCATCGACGATAGCCTTGAAGATCTCTATGCGTCTTGGTGTCAGCATCATATCCCTCCTTTAGCACTCTTTTCTTCTGCCTGCTAATATATTACGTCCATGTTTTAGCACTGTCAAGCTTTAAGTGCTAAAATCTTTCAGAAAGAAAACGACCCACATCAGGAGACGTTTACTCAGATGATTTACTGATTAATTGTTCTTCTCTTCCGCATCATTTTCTTCATAAGGAACGGAGTGATGCGTTCCGAAATAGAAGTACTGGCTTTCACTCAGTGAATGACTGCTTCCTCTGTTTCTGTCGTCCCTGAAGATACTGAACACATAGATCGAAGCTTTTCTTTCCGGACCGTAATACACCATCAGCGGCCTGTTTCCTTTTGTGTCCATGAAACTGACACTGATTGTCTGCCTGCTGTCGAGTTCCTTTTTCACACGGTCTGAGAAAACTGCCCTGTAGAGCGGCTGAGAAATATCATCAAGAACAATGCGGTTTTCATGACGGCGGTCTTTGACAAGATAGCCCCCCTTCGCATTTTCCTCCGCGTCAACCGGCATTGCCTCATAGCTTTCATCCAGCATCTTCTGCAGATCAGCGCATGTTCCGGCCTGTTCAAAACGGATATCCCCTTCTTCAAGCGTAAAATCTCTCTTGAAACTTGCGGCATAGACTCCGTCTGTGACTTCGATGTATTTCTGTCTGTACCAGCTGATCTTCTTTCCGAAATCCATACGGGCATCGGCTGTCACATTGAAGGCATATGTATCCACATACATCTTTTCATTGACCACATCATCGATTCCGCTTTTCAGCACATATGCGTTTCCAAATCCTGTCACCTTCTCATTCAATGCCTCAAAGAATGCCGTGATCTCTGCTTCACATTTTTCCTGTTCTTTTGTTTCCAGGACGATGACAAGATCATTGACAACCGGCTTCTCTTCCTTCAGGAAAGCATTGATATCACCGTCATAATATGTATTAAACACACATTCATCATAAGAATCATACTGTGTCCGGTTCAGTGAATATGATGATATTTTTTTCGGGAAGCTGAACCGTGCAAACAGCGGATCCATGATTTCCTTTTGAAAGGCTGCTGTGATTTCCTCTGCCTGTCTTGTATCTGAGAGTTTCTGCAGGGAATCATTCCAGTAGACGGTATTCCCGTCGCTCATCTCATATGCCCTGTTTCTGACATGAACATATCCGAACAGCCCGCTGTTTCCAGCCCTGATGGAATTGACGATCGTGATTTCTTCCAGATTGTATTTTTCCTTATAGTATCTGAGCGCTGCCTTTTCAGCATCCTCATAATGCTTTCTGTCAGTGCATCCCAGCAGCATCCCTGCCGCCGCAAGCGCACCCAGCTTTTTCCATAGATTCCGTTTCATATCCTTTTCTCAGTGTCAATGTCTGTGTTCAATGATGTACATCTGCTTTTCTGCAGATGTCTCACATTCAAAAAACGGATGAGTCGTGAAAGAAATCATCCGGCATGTATTCAGTGACCGTATTTGTTTATGACGCGAACAGCAATCTCTTCCGGTACAAATTCAGAGATATCGCCGCCGTTCATCGCAATTTCCTTGACGACGGAAGAACTCAGGAATGAGAATTCCGGCTTGGCAATCAGGAATACTGTTTCCAGTTTATTGTTCAGCACCATGTTGGCAGTCGCCTGCTGAAGTTCATATTCATAATCAGAGACAGCTCTGATACCGCGGATAATCGCGTCCGCGTTCAGTTTCTCGGCAAATCTGACAGTCAGACCGCTGCCGATTCTGACATTGATTCTGTCTTTATTCTCGAGTTCCTGCAGGGAATCGATGATCATCTGTTTTCTTTCTTCTTCGGTAAACAGACACTGCTTTCTGACATTTACCATGATCAGAACGTCAACCTCATCAAAGATGCAGGCTGCGCGCTCAATAATGTCAAGATGTCCTTTGGTGATTGGATCGAATGTACCCGGGTATACTGCCTTCATCACATTTCCTCCTTCTGATTTCTGTAATACGTGATTCGGGTGATGCCGTATATCCTGTCTCTGACAGGTTTCAACGTTCCGAACGTCTGTTCGAAACTGTCTTCTTTCGCGCTTTCGATGACAGCGTAAGCATCATCTTCCAGCAGATCATATTCAACCAGCTTCTCCAGGATCAGATCATTGTGCTGTCTGCTGTAAGGCGGATCGAGATAGACGATACTGAATTTCAACCCTTCTTCCTTCAGCAGCTCCAGCGCTTTCAGATCTTTCATCTTCAATACGCGCGTGCGCTCCTTCACACCAAGGGATGCGATATTGGAGCGGATCACACCGCAGGCCTCATAGGAGACATCCACAAAGACAGCCGTATCCATTCCTCTGGAAAGAGCTTCCAGTCCGTTTGCGCCGCTGCCGGCATACAGATCAAGAAAGGCGCCGCCTTCAAAGCTGCTGCCAAGACTTGAGAACACTGCCTCTCTGACCTTGTCGAGAGTCGGTCTTGTCTCCAGCCCTTTCGGGGCATCGATCTTTCTGGAAGAGAATTCACCGCCGACGATTCTCATGCGATTTCCTTCCTGTTATACATGCGGATGACCGCCTGGGAGATTCCGATGGCAAGCATGAACGCAACTGTCGAGCTGCCGCCGGCGGATATCATCAGCAGCGGAACGCCTGTCAGAGGTATCAGTCCGGTAACACCGCCGATATTGAAGAACAGATGCACAAGCAGATACATCGCCGTACCTGTGAGAATGATTCTTCCCTTCTCCGATCTCAGCTTCAGAGTGTAGTAGAACAGCCTTGCAAGAATCAGGCAGTAAACACTCATCAGAAGCAGGAAGCCGACATAGCCGAATTCCTCAACGAGAATCGCGAGAATATAGTCGGTATTGGTCTCCGGGAAATCCGAGTACTTGAGAACGGAGTTGCCGAAGCCTCTGCCGAACCAGCCGCCTGAGGCAAAGGATGTTAATCCCTTCAGAAGCTGATAGCTGGAGTTGTATTTGTCGATTGTCGGATCAATGGCCGACAGGAAGCGGTTGATCTGGTAGTTCTCAAGCGGCAGTGCCTGGATGATCTTCAGACCGGTATCTGTTGCCAGAAGGAAGATGACAAATCCGACAAAGCACCAGAAAACAATCTTCAGGCCCGTCTGGAATGTTTTCAGCTGCGGATGTTCCGGAATCAGATAGCATACGCAGGTGACCAGGAAAATGACGACTGCCGAGCCAAGGTCATGCTGAACGACAAGGATGATGCCCAGGAACAGACAGAGGAATAAAATCGGTACCTTCATCATTTCCCAGAAACCCTTGAATGAACGCTTGAAATCACCGCAGTATGCCGCAACGATCAGGATCGCGACAACCTTCGCGAATTCCGAAGGCTGAATGGTGACCTGTGTTCCCGGGAACGGAATACGGATCCAGCCGTAGGAACCGTTAACCGGCTTAAACGCACGGCATGCGATCAGTGCGCCGACGACGGCAATGACGTACGGCGGAAAGTTGCTGCCGCGGATGGAATCGAACTTGAAACGGTTCGCCGCCATCAGCATCAGTGCGTAGCCGAATGTCACATATACGATCTGCTTGACGACGGTGATGATCAGGTATCTGTTGTCACCTGTCTTCAGTCCCATCGATGCACTGGCAATCATGATTGTTCCGAATACCATCAGGATAATGACAGCGAGATGAATCAGTTTGTCATACCCTTTCGGCATCTTTGTATATATCCACTTTTTCTTCTTTTTCGTCTTTGTCATAGCCTAATCATTCTATCATGAATTATATTCAGCGCCGCACAATTAAAAAAATTTCAATTGAAAACGCATACAG
>ONSK01000115.1 GCA_900320455.1 uncultured Erysipelotrichaceae bacterium
TGCCGCTGAAATCGTTCCTTCCCTGACAACTGCCAGGTAGTACTGCATTGTTCTGATATCCATACAAGCACCTCTTTACATATCCATAATATGTATAGGAAAGCATAGAAATCAAGTATTTGATTATAGGAATAACTGCATTTATATTGTAGATGTGAACCGGAGGTCATTGATATGATGCAGACAGAAAAACTGAATCTGACAGAAGAATGGGATAAGACATTCCCGAAGAGCGACAGAGTGAATCATTCCAAAGTCACATTTGCCAACCACTATGGCATTACCCTTGCGGCTGATCTGTATATGCCGAAGAATGCGGAAGGAAAGCTTCCGGCCATTGCCGTATGCGGACCCTTCGGCGCCGTCAAGGAACAGTGCAGCGGCTTATATGCGCAGACCATGGCAGAAAGAGGATTCCTGACCATTGCCTTTGATCCTTCCTTTACCGGAGAAAGCGGCGGTACACCCCGCTATATGGCATCACCCGACATCAATACAGAAGACTACCAGGCAGCTGTTGACTTCCTTGTCACAAACGACAGAGTCGATCCGGAAAGAGTCGGTATCATCGGCATTTGCGGCTGGGGCGGACTTGCCCTGAACGCTGCTGCGCTGGATACACGCGTCAAGGCAACCGTCGTATCCACGATGTATGACATGACAAGAGTCGCTGCAAAGGGATACTTTGATGCCGCAGACAGCGAAGAAGACAGATTCAATTCCAGACAGGCATTCAATGCCCAGAGAACAGAAGACTACAGAAACGGTACATACAAGCTTGCCGGCGGTGTTGTGGATCCCTTACCGGAAGACGCTCCGTTCTTTGTCAAAGACTATTATGACTACTACAAGACAAAGAGAGGCTATCATCCCCGTTCTCTGAACTCCAATAACGGATGGAATGTTGTCGGCAGAATGTCCTTCATGAACCAGCCGATCCTTCGTTACAGCAATGAGATCCGCAGCGCTGTACTGATCATGCACGGTGAAAAGGCACATTCCTGCTATATGGGAAAAGACGCATACAACGACATGATCAATGGAAACAAGTACACTGACAACAAAGAACTGCTCATCATTCCCGACGCTGTTCATACAGACCTGTATGACGGAGGAGGAAAGAATGCCATTCCGTTTGATAAACTCGAAAGCTTCTTTCAGGAATATCTGAAATGAAGAAATGGATCCTTGCGGCGGTCATGTTAAGCATGTGCGCATGCGCGCAGCCCTCAGAAGAGGAGGCGGAACCCATGTCCTATACCACAAGAGAAATCACTGTTCAAAACGGTGATATGAGAATCTACGGCATTGCCTATATTCCTGCCGGTGAAGAGAAACACCCGCTTGTCATCTTCTCCCATGAACTCGGCAACAGCCACACATCCGGCACGCGGTATGCCGAAAAGCTGGCCGAAGCCGGATATGCCGCATATACATTCGATTTCTGCGGCGGCACCGTCGGCGGCAATCAGAGTGACGGAAACAACGTCGGTATGTCCGTCATGACAGAAGTCTCTGATCTTGAAGCAGTGATCAAAGACACAGAAAACTGGGAATTCGCTGATACCTCTGAAATCTATCTTCTCGGAGGCAGCCAGGGAGCTGTTGTCACAGCTGTCACCGGATGCCGCAATGAAGAGAAGATACAGGGAATGATGCTCATGTATCCGCCGCTGATCCTGCCGGATGACATGCATGAAAGATTTGCCTCAAAAGAGAAGATTCCGGAGGAATTCGACATGTTCGGCGGCTGGATCCATGTGGGAAGAAACTATGCTGCGGATATCTGGGACCTGAATGTCTATGATGAACTGTCAAAGTTTCAGAAGGACGTACTTCTGCTTCATGGCGACGCTGATCACACTGTAGACATCTCTGTATCGGAAAAAGCCGCAGAGCTGATTCCGCACTGCGAATTCTATACTGTCAAAGGCGGCGGCCATGAATTCTTCAATGCCCAGTTTGAAGACGCAATGGCACAGATCCTTGCCTGGCTTTCGGAACATATGCAGTAACTCCCGACAGAGGGGGCATTGATCAGGGATATCCTGATGATTGCTTCCTCTTTTTTGGGTAGGATAAATTAGTGAGTTGAAATTCAAAAAACCACAATAAATTCCTGCGTTGAAGAGGATTCCTTTACAAAGCATATGTGTGATGCCTTCTGTCAGGGCATCAAAGATGCAGGCAATGAATATGTCATCTCAGATCTCTACGGTATGCATTTCAATCCGGTGATGAGTGAACAGGAATATCTGAGAGACGCGTATTACAGGAAAGAACCTGCACCTGCGGATGATGTTCTCGCCGAGCAGGCAAAGATCAATGCCGCGGATGCGATCGCATTCATTTATCCTGTCTTCTGGACAGAAGCACCTGCCATGCTGGTGGGATGGTTTGACAGGGTATGGACGTATGGCTTTGCCTATGGAGACAAGACCATGAAGGTTCTTGAGAAAGCGGTGATCCTGTGTTCCGCAGGCAATCCGATCGAACGCCTGGAAGAAACAGGCCTTCTTGAAAGCATGAAGAAAGTCATGCTTGGCGACAGATTGAACGAGAGGGCAAAGAAGCTGGACTTCATTGTCTTTGACAATACTTCAAGAGAATTTGAATACCGCACACAGAACTGGGAAAGAAACATACAGAAAGCATATGAGATTGGAAAGCATTTCTTTGAATAACACGGGAGGCAGTATATGAAAACAATGATATTGAACGGCAGTCCCCGCAAGAACTGGAATACGGCGATGCTGCTGAAGGAAGCACAGAAAGGTGCTGAATCCGCAAGCGCGGAAACAGAATATATCGATCTCTTTGATCTGACATATACCGGATGCCGAAGCTGTCTTGCATGCAAAAGAAAAGACGCAGAGCGATGCAGATGTTACTGGAAGGATGATCTGTCACCTGTAATTGACCGCATCTTCTCAGCGGATGCACTGATCATTGGATCGCCAATCTACCTTGGAGATATCACAAGCCAGGTACACGGTCTGATTGAACGACTGCATTTCTGCGCACTGTCCTATGATGATTATTCCAATTACTTCAAAGGAAAGGTGAATACCGGCATCATTCTGACCATGAATGCCAACAAGACCTTCTACAATCTTGCCTACAAAAAGAAGGCAAAAGAGATTGCGCAGAGCTTCCGTTCCCTGAACGGAACGGTGGAAGTCTATCCGTGCTTTGATACCCTGCAGGTGAATGATTACAGCAGGTATAACATGGGCAGCTTCAATGAAGAACACAAGAAGGAAATGCGGAATACACAGTTCCCAAAGGACCTGGAAAACGCATTTCTGCTGGGGAAGCGTCTGTCTGAATAATGGAATTCCGGCAACACCGGAATATTAACTGCAATTTGTCAATTTTGTAACTCTTATTTGCGATATGCAGTATTACTGGTACATACCGCTGATATAATGAATATGGCCTCATTTTCTCCCCGTTAATGAGGTCTTTTGTTTTCTCGAACAGCTCTGTATGCATTATCATGGTTGTAGGAGATATTCTGTATGAACGCGGAAATCAATGTAGAAAACACAATACTGAAAACAGAGAGGCTGTTACTGAGACCCTGGAAACAGGAAGATCTGAATGATCTCTATGCATACGCATCCGTGGATGGTGTCGGACAGATGGCAGGCTGGCTTCCTCATCAGAGCATAGAAGAATCACAAAAAATTCTGAATATGTTCATTAATGAGAAGAAGACATTTGCCATTGTGAAAGACAATCATGTCATCGGATCTCTTGGCATTGAGAAATACAATGAAGAACAGTTTCCTGAATTTGAACACGAAAGATGCAGAGAAATCGGCTATGTATTATCAAAGGACTACTGGGGACAGGGACTGATGCCGGAAGCTGTGAAAGAAGTCATTCGGTGGCTGTTTGAAGACATTGGACTGGACGTCATCTTCTGCGGGCATTTCCTGCGCAACGCGCAGTCAGCGCGTGTTCAGGAAAAGTGCGGCTTCCATCCTTACGCCTATGGCATATTCAGGACATATTACGGAACGGCGGAAGGGAATGTAATGAATATCCTGTACCGGGAAGAGTATACGCAGGCATGCATTATAAAAAAGAGGGCAATATCATGAAATACTTTCTTTCACTCATACTCAGCATCGCCATGATCCTGAATCATACCGGCATGATCCATGCGGAAACGGGAAAGAAGACATGGACAATGCAGAGCCTTGATAACGGTACGATCACGGAAAGCAGACACAGTGACAAGATTCAGCTGCTTGTGTTTGCGGATATGAGCAGAGACAGCAGCGGGAAATTCAAAGACCAGGCATCTGCGGATCTGATCTGTTCCCTGGGCTTCAGCGGCTGGACCGCATCCACAGGAGAACTGATAACGCTGTATGTCTGCACCGGTGAAAACGGAGAATCCGGTGCTGCGAATGTCAACAATCTGCTCAACGGCAGCGTTTCGTATGCCGACATTGTATACGGCGGAGACGCGGATGCGCTGGTAAAGGAACTGACAGGCGGCAGAAAGCCCGTATACCCGCTCTGCGCGATCTACAGGGACGGACAGTTCGTTGATCAATGGGAAGGCGCAAAGAGCGATGCGGACTGCGCGCCGCATGTCTCAAAATTCATGAAATCCGGAGAGTTCTCAATCTTTGATATTGTGACAGACATGAAATACAACCAGACAGAAGCCCGCAGGATGCTCGATATGGTCAATGAACTGCGTACGGGAAACAATGCCTGGTACTGGAACGATGACAACACGGAAAAGATCTATGTCAAGAATCTGCCGAAGCTCAAATGGGACTATGGTCTGGAAAAGGCGGCCATGCAGAGAGCTGCCGAAGTCGCCCTCTGGTTTGACCACTCACGTCCGGACGGCTCCTGGACAAACAGACTGGCATGGGAAACAGGCTATCCGAATACGCTGTCAGGTGAGAACCTCGCACTGACAATGGATTCAGACGCCTATTACGCGCAGGATCTGCTGGAAGAAGGTTCCAGACCGGCAGGGGAACAGGGACACCGCCTGACGATGCTTGGCGACTGGCACGGCTCTTTTGCGGCAGCCAGCGTGGAGGCACCGGAGGGTACATACTGGGTACAGCTGTTCTCCTATCAGTATGATGACGAACCGAAAACCGCCGCATTTGACGGCATCAGAACTTCCGTCATCCGTGCCAAGTCCACAATCGTCAATGACTGGCAGGCATCCGCGGAAGACTTCACTGTCGTTGAAAAAGCCACAGGAAAGATGTCAGATCACACAAATCTGAAACTGTTTTATACGACATCCCGCAGCTGGAAAATGGATATCCAGACAAGAACACCGTTAACATGGACATCCGATCATCCTGAGATCGTTTCGGTAAACGGCGATACCTACAGGGCAGTTGGAGGAGGCACGGCTGTATTGACCGCAAAGCTTCCCGGCACAAAGAAAACATTGAAATGCTCAGTCATGGTATTGGATGAAGAGGAACCCTCCGCTTCCTATACAGCTATGTACAGACTGTACAATCCCAACTCCGGAGAACACTTCTATACTGGAAATGTGAAGGAAAGAAATGCCCTGGTCACTTTTGGATGGAAGTATGAAGGAATCGGCTGGAAAGCACCGAAAACATCCTCTTCGCCAGTCTATCGTCTTTACAACAAAGCCGGCGGTGAGCATCATTACACACTGAACAAAAAGGAAAGAGACGCACTGGTAAAGCTGGGATGGAAATCCGAAGATATCGGATGGTATTCCGATGACAGCAAGACAGTGCCTGTCTACAGGGAATACAATCCCAATGCCTTTGCCAACAACCATAACTACACACCCAATATCAAAGAACACAATGCTCTCATCAGTAAATACGGATGGAAGGATGAAGGCATTGCCTGGTATGGGCTGAATGAATGATCAGCAGTGTATCCGCATGCACTGCTTTTTTTTGCATTGCGATATAATAATCGTGAAGAAAAACAGGCCGCAAAGAAGAATGGGGTGATTCGCAATGATGATCTTTTCAGCAATGCTGAATATCAGAAAGACACTGACAAAAGAGACGTTTATAAAACTCGTATTGAAATGGAATGACACCAGCAAATACGAATACAATATCATTCCCGGTATTGTGTGGAACGGGGAATACAATGCCCGATGGGGTACGGATTCCCTCTGGCTTCAGATCCAGGAATACAGGAAAAAGAGTATCATCGCTGTGCGTTATGAAAAAAGAGATGACAAAGGTATCATCTGGGATACAGACTATGTCATGAACTTTGCGGAACACAGGATGTCTGTGCGCCTTGACAGAAGCTATGCCCCGGACGCGCTGAATACGGACACGAAATTCTCAACGCCGCATTTCATCACGTTACTGATCGAAGGAGGCTATCTTGAGGATGACGGAGATCTTTCTGTCGGAAGAGTACCTCTGATCATTGATGAGAATCATCTGGAGATGATCGCGGACGTCATCAATGAGAAAAACAGATATCAGCTGCCTGCGGTATATGTTTCAAAGACATACTACGATGAAGATCCCGTGGACGTGAAGATCATGGCAGGCAGGCTGAAAGGTGTAGCCCATGTCCTTGTGCAGGAATGCATCGGTACCAATGATATGCTGAGAAACATGTGCGACAGCCGGAATGAATACTATGGAGCTGTGGGAATTTACTATCCTAATCCGTCTTTCTTACACCGGAAGTATCTGTACCGCGGGGATACAGACTATGATGAAGGACTGATGGAAAAAGTCATCCGGGCTGTTATCAATTACAGCAATTCCCAGACCGTTGATTCCCTGTATACATGGCAGGGTGTCAGCAACGCACTTTTGAAAGAACACCTTGATGTTTCTCTGAAAGAAAGAGAGAAGGCGGATACCGCACGCAGGAAAGCGGAAGAGGATGCCGAAGCATTGCTGAACAGCCTCGATGAAGAAGAACAGCGCATCCGTGAAAAGGCACTGGCCGATGCCCTACACGAATCCGATACGCTGATTGCCAGCTATGATCAGGACTATCAAA
>ONSK01000247.1 GCA_900320455.1 uncultured Erysipelotrichaceae bacterium
TCCGTGGATCCGCCGCAGAGAACCATCTATATGCTGGAACAGAAAAAAGACAGACAGAGCAGAGAAGCTGCTGTATCTGTCTTCAAAAAGGAGGTTTTAAAACATCTGAGAAATGATCCGTATCTGAAGGTGTTTGAATAAGAAAACGAAACAGTTCATATACAATTCAGAAATAACGCCAGGCGCATCAAATGTGACTGAATCAGTAAAGTCAGCCTGTGTATTCCTGTTGTGGGTTTACAGCGCTTTGCCTATAATATTAACGGAAAATATTCCAAAATGGAGATGAAATATGGATTTGATGGACAATATACAGCTCAGGCGCAGCTTACTGACGAAAAATGAAGATAAGGCATGTGAAAGAATCTGTGAAGATCTGAAACTGGTACAGAATTGCTCAATTCAGGAATTATCCGAAAGAATCGGAGTTGCCAAAACAACCATCATGCGATTTGCCCAGAAGATGGGATACAGCGGCTATTCCGAATTCAAATATGCAGTCATCAATTATGTCAACACTTCCGTACGTCAGGACAGAAATGAAGAAGATGTTATTACGCATGCGGAAAATGTCTATGCGGATACCATCCGTTTGATTCATCATACCTGCGATGAATCAAGCATGAAAAAGATCGCGGAAAAAATCATACATGCGGACAATGTGTATCTTGCCGGGATGATCAATTCAGAAGTCAGCGCTCTGCAGATGTATTACAGTCTTCTGATGTTCGGAATCAGGGCAACGGTTCTGAACTCAGTGGAAGCGGTCAAATCGGTTGATCTCTGCGTTGGAAAAAATGATCTGATTCTTCTTTACAGTGTTTCCGGAAAATCTGCAGTGATCAAGCCTCTTTCCGATCTGAAAGAAACGACAGGATGCGAAGTCATTCTGATCACATCTGCAGGCAGTGTGAATACAGATGCGGATGAAACAGTCGTTCTGCCTTCTCTGTCTGTACAGCGGGGATCCCTTCTGAAGGATGTTCCGGTTTATTCGGTATTCAACGCAATTCTGGTTGATTTTATATCCCAGGCAAAACAGAACGGAATAAATTCCATTTAATTATATTTAATTGGAATTTTTTGCGTTTTGTATTGACAGCCCTCTTTGCGAGGGTTATATTATAGCCGAGGAGGAAAATATTCCAATTATAAAATCTTTGACGGAATATTTACATTCAAGATGGACAAACTTAATTCACTGGTCGAAAAAATTCTTCTGCCATTCTCTGCGTGGGTCAACAACAACAAATCACTGCAGGCGGTTTCAAAGGGATTTATGTCAATTCTGCCTGTCACAATCATCAGTTCGCTGTTCTACCTGATCGCAAACTTTCCGATCACAGCATGGACAAACTATCTGGCTTCTTCCGGACTCGACAGATACATTCTGATTCCCTACAACGTAACAATGAGCCTGTTTGCTATCTATGCGGCATTCTCAATCAGCTATGCATATGCAGTCAGTGAAAACGAAGACGGACTGTCATCCGGTATTCTTTCACTGATCAACTTCCTGATCGTTACTCCGTATATGATTGATGAGGCTGGATCTCTTACCTACAGTTTTGACTGGCTCGGCTGCAAGGGTCTCTTCGTGGCCATGATCGTCGCTGTCGTAACAGCCAAAGTATTTGTTCTCTTCCAGAAAAAAGGATGGGTCATCAGGATGCCTGAAGGCGTTCCGCCTTTTGTCGGCAAGTCATTCGCTTCCCTGATTCCCGGCTTCTTAATGGCGCTCGTCTTCATGTTTGTCGCAATCATCTTTGCAAAGACTTCATTCGGCAGCGTTCATCAGCTGATCTACACATATCTGCAGACACCTCTGACAAATATCGGCGGCTCATTGCCCGGCTATCTCTTCATGCAGGTATTCATTCAGTTCCTGTGGTGGTTTGGAATTCATGGATTCAATGTCTGCGCAGGTATCTTCATGCCGATCTATCTTTCGATCGATGCGGCAAGACTTGCCGGAGAAACAACCAACCCGATCGGTATGTCCTTAATGACAGTTGTCGGTCAGTCCACTGTTGCAGTGTGCCTGGTAATGCTGCTGTTCTGCAAATCCAGACAGCTGAAGGAAATCGGTAAAGTCGCAATGCCCGCCGCACTCTTCAATATCGGCGAACCGGTTGTATTCGGTGTTCCGAATGTTCTCAATCCTTATATGTTCCTGCCGTCCGTCATCATCGTACCGCTTGTCACAAATCTCTTCTTCTATCTCGGATTTGTCTCCGGCATCGTAACTCCGCTTTCCGGTGCGCAGGTATCCATGCAGGTTCCGGTTGTTCTTTACGGTCTTGTTCAGGGCAACTGGATGGTCGCGATCTGGCAGCTGATCGCAATCCCTCTGGCAATGGTTCTCTATCTGCCGTTCTACAAAATGTATGACAAGAAACTACTTGCTGAAGAGCAGGAAAGAGAATCTGCAGCGGCTTAATAACAGAAGCAAACAAAGCGCTGCCGGAAATCCCCGGCGGCGCTTTATCCGCAATAAGGAGGAGACATGGAGTTATTCAGAATAGAAACAGTTTCGAAACATGTAAACAGAATCAAAACACCGTTCGGTGTCAGCATGTTTCTTGTACAGGGAGAAAACAAGGCTCTGCTCATTGACACGGGAATGGGAATCGGCGATCTGAAAACATTTATTGAACAGAGTACACATACACCGTACGAAGTCGTTCTGACACACGGGCACTGTGATCATGCCGGCGGAGCATCGCAGTTTGATGAAGTTTATCTGAATCCGGATGACTTCGCACTTGAAAAATGGCATGCAACAAAAGAACACAGAATCAGCGATGTATTCAGTGCACCCTTCCCGGTTCCTGAAGGAATTAAGGAAGATGACTTTGTCCCGCAGAGAACTGATGAATATAAACCGCTGACCCCTGATATGTCATTTGACCTTGGCAGCTGCACTGTCAGCTTCATCAAAGTTCCCGGACACACACAGGGGTGTCTTGTCCCCCTGATTCCCGAGGACAGCGTCATGATTATCGGCGATGCACTCGGCGAAAACACACTGATACATTTCAAAGAAAGCACAACAGTTGAAACATACAGAAGATCGATTGAAAACCTTCTGGCTGTTCAGGATCAGTACTCCCTCCTGCTCAGATTCCATGGGGATGGCGCAAGCGAGCACAGAATACTTCAGGATATGCA
>ONSK01000026.1 GCA_900320455.1 uncultured Erysipelotrichaceae bacterium
CTTCTGATTAATATATACACAATATCATACAGAATTCTGCTTTTTCTTTCAGATTTCCTTAATCCTTTTTCTTTCAAAGTTCATGAGAAATCCATTCTGATCCGCCTCATAGATGCCAAGCGCGAAATCTCTGATATCTTCCAGAGACAGACTCGTCTCATTCCTGTACCACTGGAAATACAGTTCAAGAATGCCCGTCTCATAGTAATCCAGACAGACCTGCCGAACACATGTGTGATCGGCGATGCCACAGGCGCTGCCAATATCCTCAAGGCTGTCGCGGAAGGCTGCGCTGCCGCAAACAACATCTGAAAAACCATACGAAAAGAGCCATGACGGCTCTTTTTTCATTTTCTGACCCAGCGTTCCCGCTGTCTAAGATACTTAAGAAAGGATATTCCGCATCGGAATATCCTTTCAGTGATTACTTGTTATCTGCTGTAACAGCCTTGGCTGCCGTACGTCCGGAGACGAAGATCTCAACGATCGCGTTGCCGCCCAGACGGTTGCCGCCGTGGATACCGCCGGTGACTTCACCAGCAGCGTAGAGACCCTTGATGATCTCACCCTTGCTGTTGAGTACATGGCGCTGTGTATCAACTGTCAGACCGCCCATCGTATGATGTGTGGAAGGAGCCATCAGACGGACTCTCAGATCAACGCCGTCAAGCTTGTAGGTATCTGCCTTGTACTTTCCGTTTTCATCCTTCTCGCAGCTGCCGATCGTTCTGGAAGCTGCTGTCTTCTTGACATCCGGATAATCAGCCGCAGCTGTACCTGCCATGACAGCTTTGTCATAGTCTTCAATTGTCTGTCTTACAACCGCAGGATCAGCCTTGACATTGAGCTTCTTGAACAGATCGCCGAGCTTGTCGATCGTCACTGTGTAGTATCTGCCCTCAAAGTCTTCATCACCCAGCTGCATCGGTGCCGGCAGCGGCTGTTCCTTGTTGTAGATTTCCACAAAGACACCCTTTGTGCCGTTGACTTCCATACCGTTTCTGAATTCAGCGAGGGAGAGAACGTCACGTTCTGATGTTTCGTCAACGAATCTCTTTCCTGTCTCAGGGTTGATCCAGACAGCGTAGTTGCCTGCGCCGAATGCGAGGTTTCCGTTGTCCACCCAGGAAATCGGCATCAGCTGTGTGAAGTTCATGCCTGTTGTATCAGCGCCGACTTCTTCACCCATCTTGATACCGTCGCCCTGCAGTGAGGAACGGTTTGTTGTCTTGGTGGACTTGGTCAGATATGCGCTGTCCCAGTACTGGTTGTATTCCAGAACCTCTTCGATATTTGCGGCGAATCCGCCTGTCGCAAGGATGACGCCCTTGTTTGCGTGCAGTGTCACTTCCGTGCCGTCATACTGAACTGCCTTGATGCCGGTGACCTTGCCGTCTTCAACGATCAGGTTCTTCGCGTCTGTTCTCAGCATGATTTCATTGGAGGATGCTGTCGGGCTTGTCTTGAGCAGTGTGTTTTTCGGAGCCATGAAGTATGTTCCCCATCTGCCGCCGATTTCTTCGCCGTCAATGACTGCGCCTGCGAATTCATTTTCTCTGTACCACAGAGCACCGATCAGTGTCTGCTGGTCTTCCTTGAACTTGCCGCCCTGTGCTTCAAGCCACGGCTTGAGATCCTGTCCGTCCTTGATGAACTGGGAAACCAGATCGAAGTCGCCGTACATCCACTCGCTCATATCCGCTGTCGGACGCAGACCGCCGTAGTATGTCTGGAAGATATGCAGGTTCAGTGTGGAGAACAGTGTGACTTCAGTAGCGCCTGCCTTGATCTTCGGCTCAGCCCATGCCAGATAAGGAGCGATTTCCTTCTTCAGAGCCTGCAGTGTCGGCAGATATTCCGCATGCACGCCGTTCTTCGCGAGATCTGCAGTATCTCCGGCAACGAACTCATGGTCTTTGTAATAATCCGGATCAAACGGCTTTTCAGACCAGCTTGCAATGAGCTTCAGCTCATCAACCGTGCTGGCAGGTGCCATCTGCTTGGGCCATTCCGTACCGTCATACTTCTTTCCTGTTGTCGCATCAGGATTGCTTTCTTCCCAGCAGAGATACGGCATGACTGACTGGTACTGTCCGCCGGATACAAGTGTATTACCGCCGATTTCAGCGTTCTTTTCAATCACGATGACGGTATTGCCGTCCTGTGCTGCCTGCGCTGCCGCTGCCATACCGGCACCGCCGGCACCGACAACGACCACGTCAACAGTCTTTTCAATCGGATCTTTTGCCTTTACTTCAACTGTATTTGCCTTGAACGCATTCAGGTCGGATACGCCTGCCTGCTCAGCCGCATCATTGACTGCCGCTTTCAGAGCTGCGGTAGAGAATGTTGCGCCGGAGATGACGTCCACACCTGTACCGTTGGCAGCGATGATCTGTTCCGGAAGCAGATCGAATGCCGGTGTTCCGACATGTTCTGTTTCAAGAGAACTTGTGATTTCGATCTTTTCAATCTTGCTTTCGGAGAATGTAACGGAAGCCTCAACAGGTCCGTTGTATCCTTCTCCTTTGCCGGTATATGTTCCGGCTTTGAATGTCAGTGCCTTGGCTTCACCGCTGTCTGCGGATGATTTGCCCTGTGCCTGGTTCAGCGCGTCATCAACGGCAGCTTTCAGAGCATTGGATGTTTCAGTTGCGTTGGAGACATTGTCAACCTCTGTTCCGTTTGCCTTGACAATTGCGTCCGGCATGGAATCAAACGGCTGATCATAATCAAAGTCTTCCTCTTTAATTTCGATCTTTTCGATCTTGTCTGCGGAAACTGTGACTTCCACAGTAACAGTGTGTCCGAACTTGTCGGATTTGCCTGTTCCTGTGTACGTGCCGGCAGTATACTTGCCCGCACTGCCGGATCCTCCCTGGCCTGAACAGCCAAGCAGAGAAACCGCCATCACAGCAGAGAGTACAGCTGTACAAAGTTTCTTCATGATTCTTTCCTTTCCCAACGTGAGCAATTTCACATATTCAGTTATAATTAAAATAAACTCTGTATCCAATACAGGGTCAAGGTGTATGTATATGAAAATCAATGAACTTTCAAAACTGACGGGCATCAAGGCTGAAACCATCCGTTCTTACAGAAACAGAAATCTTCTTCATCCCGAAAAACTGCCGAACGGCTATTATGATTATTCCGCCGGCGACTTCATCAGTCTGCTTTACATACGGAAACTCAGAGGCTATTCCATGGCTCTGGATGACATTGCGGCCGCGTATCAGGCAGATTCCAATGAAGAAATCCTGAATCTGATGGAATATAAGAGACAGATCCTTCTGGCGGATATTACCCGTCTTCAGGAAGAAAAGCGATACCTGGAACTGGAACAGCAGCACATCATGCAGAGCACCGGTTCTGAGCAGGAAGCTTTCATCATGCAGTCAATTGATGACAAATATGACCTGTATGAATTCCAGAAGTCACATACGATGAAAGGACTGTACCATATGATGACACCCACTCTGTTCATTTCAAAAGAAGTGCTGAACGGTGAATGCACGGATCAGATCATTCCGATCAGAGCAGGTCTTGGCACTTACCGCTATATTTCCGAAGAGAATCATATGACGATTCCTGATCATCTCATCGTCATTCCCAACGGGATCCATATCAGTCAGATCATCACGCTCAGTAATCTTTCCTCCATGAACCTGATGCGTCTGAAACCGATGATGGATCTCGCGAAGAAGAACGGAACACCTTTCATCTCGGACACAACCGGGTATCTGGTTTACATTCAGAATGTGAACGGAAAACGGGTGTATCATTTCCGTATCCGCGCGTGTATTGAACGCAATGATATCCGTCCCTTCTGAAAACCTTCACATTTCCCGGGAAATAGTGTCAGTTTCCTTTTATGCAAAGCCTCTTTGCGTGACTTGCATATCCCGCGTACCCATAATGAAAGCGAAGGGAGACAGTTATGAACGAAATCGGAAAAAATATCAGAAAGCTCAGAGAAGAGAAAAAGCTGACCCAGGAAGAACTGGCTGAGAAGATTCATATCACAAGACAGTCCGTTTCCAATTATGAAACGTCCAGATCAAGACCGGACGTGGAAATGTTAAAGATGCTTGCGGAAGCACTGGATACGGATATTGAAACAATTCTCTACGGAAAGCCAAAAGAAACAGCAGCGTTTCTGGATTCCCCGGATGTCCGTGCGAACCTCTTCAAAATCGTTCTTTCATTCATCGTCACCGTGATTCTGTTTCTGATCAGGATGCGTCTGTTAAAAAAGGGGATTCTCAACGACACCTACAGGCCCATTAACCTCGGAATCTGTACAGCTGTTCTGATTCCGCTTTCCATCACAGTCATCACGTATTATGGAGGAAAGCTCTTTACCCTGATGGGTAAGAAGAAAATCAGTGAAAAATACAGGAAACCTGTGCATATTGTTTCACTCGCAGTGATTGCTCTGACAGTGATCCTCCTGATGACCGGTGCATATCATATGCTTCAGACAATGATCAGCCCGGCATATCACGAAATCACATTCGATGGTAACGGCATGCAGATTTCATCCCTTCCCGATCATAACCTTCTGAGTGAATGGTATCTGTGGATCCTGTACCGCTATACCGGACTGTTTACGCTTGTCCTCTGTATGATCGGTTTCCTTGCCGGCATGTGCCCAGGCACAAAGGAAATCACCTGGAAATGGAATATCCTGCCTGTGATCCTCTGCGGACTTGTTTATCTCAGGCTGTTCATCCCTGCTCTTTCATTGAAGGCGCATAACGACACAACAGCCTATTACACAGCTTCCAATACCAAGTACATTCTGACTTTCTACAAAGAAGAGAACGGAATTCTGAAAAAACAGCTGTATTTCAATTCATCCGCAGAAACCGGTTCCCATCTGTGGCTGCAGTATCAGGACGGCATGATTGAAGAAAACAGTATTTACGGATTCCCGTATTATTTTCCTGAGGATGAAAGCGGGATGAAATTCTCATTCAGAAGATTTGTCATCCCGAATAAAACAGAAAAAATACTTGTCTGTAACAGTTCTTATCACGGAACATTTGTCCAGGCAAAGGAAAGTCCGCCGGAAGGACTGATCATTGTGACCGTCAGAAAAGGATACTGACCGGATGACTCCGGTCAGTATTTTTATATCTTCTGATAGACAGCGATTTCATCAAGCGGTACATGTGTATGGATTACCCTGCCGCCTTCGATCTGTTCATTGGCTCTGGTATCCAGCCATGTTCCTTCGGGAAGGTAAACATCCCTTTCATATGTATCTTCAAAGAGGATTGGTGCCACAAGATACTGTGAACCGAACATGTACTGATCATAGAGATTCCAGCACTTCTCATCATCCGGGAATTCATAGAACATCGCTCTGAGCAGCGGCGATCCGTTTTCTTCCGCCTCTTTGTACAGAGACGCGATGTAATCGTGCATGGAAAGGCGCAGATCCAGGAATTTCTTCATGATCCGGAAGTTCTCTTCGCCATATGACCACAGCTCATTCGCGTGTCCTGTCTTGAGGTATCCCCCGCCCCAGTCTCTGTTATCCAGCGGCGGAATATCATACGGTCCTCTGTCGCCATGCATTCTCAGCACGGCGGTGAAAACAGCGAATTCAAACCACCTGATGAGCAGCTGTCTGAATTTCGGATCATTCACGTCATCCGTCATGAAGCCGCCGATGTCCGTTGTCCACCACGGGATGCCTGCCAGTCCCATATTGATGCCGCACTGGAGCTGATCGCGCAGCGATTCGAATGTGCTCGGCACATCGCCTGACCAGATGACATTGCCGTATTTCTGTGATCCTGCCCAGGCGCTTCTGATCAGATTGACGGGATTCTTTCTTCCGTCTTTGATCATGTTGTCATAGATGGCACGGCTGTAGTACTGCGGCCAGATGTTGGAACAGGATAATGCTGTTCCGAGATAGTATCTGTACTGATCAAAGTCATACTTGACATAATCAGGTTCCGCATTGTCCAGCCAGATCATATCTATGCCAAGATCCAGGTAATTCTTTTTCACCTTCTCATACAGGTACTCTCTTGTCTCGGGATTTGTCGCGTCGATCTCTGTGCAGTCACCCTGATAGTCATATGTCTGCAGTCCGCCTCGTTCCGTGCGGATCAGCAGTCCTCTTTCCAGCATCTCATTGAAGTTCTCGCTCTTCTTGTCCACGGAAGGCCATACGGATACACAGACTTTGATTCCCATGCTGTGAAGTTCATCGATCATTGCTTTGGGATCCGGCCAGTACTTTGTATCAAACTTCCAGTCACCCTGATATGTCCAGTGAAAGAAGTCAATGACGATGCAGTTGATCGGCACATTGTGCTCTCTGCAGGCTCTTGCGGTTTCCAGGACTTCCTGCTGTGTTCTGTAGCGCAGCTTGCACTGCCATAAGCCCATCAGATCTTCCGGGAACGCAGGTGCTCTGCCGGTCACAGCCGTGTAGTTCTTCAGCAGTTCCTTCGGTGTATCTGA
>ONSK01000071.1 GCA_900320455.1 uncultured Erysipelotrichaceae bacterium
AAGGACAATGATGAAGTCAGCTCATATGTCAGAAGACTGCGCAGAGCATGTGCAGAACAGGAGATTCCCTTTGACAGGAAATCCTTCCTGCCGCATATCACACTGCTCAGAAAAGCAGATGTGATCGATGAACCGGATCTTTCAGAGCTCATTCAGGAACAGACGATGCCTGTCTCTGCGATATCCCTGATGAAATCAGAACACGGAAAGAACGGTATGGTGTATACGGAAATCGGAAGGATTGAATATATTCCCGAACATCATGAATGATATATTGCAGTACCTGAGGTAATACCAAAGGTACTGTTTTCTTTGTGTAGGAATGAAAATGCCAAAACACCGATTAAATATACGCCAAAACACCGGTTGAATATACGCCAAAACACCGGTCAGAATATCGCCAAAACACCGGTTTTACTATATAATTGAAGAGAAAGAAACAGAGGTGATAAGGTTTATGGCTGCATATAAGAAAAGAATACTTGACGATGTAATTGAAAGACGCCTGCGCAGTAAGGGGGCATTGATCATTGAAGGGGCAAAATGGTGTGGAAAAACAACAACATGTGAACAGCATGCCGCAAGTATTCTGTATATGAATGACCCCTCACAGGTTTCACAGAATCTTCAGATGGCGGAAATGAATCCCGGATTTCTTCTGAAGGGAGATACACCTCGTCTGATTGACGAGTGGCAGATGGCACCGAAGTTGTTTGACGCAGTTCGTTTTGAAACAGATCATCGTGAGGGATTCGGTCATTTTCTGCTTACAGGTTCAGCTGTACCGAAGGAGACTGATGAGATACATCATACCGGAACAGGTCGTTTTGCCTGGCTCAGAATGAGGCCGATGACTGTTTATGAATCCGGTGAATCGACCGGTGAAGTAAGTATCCAAAAACTTTTTTCTGCAGATGAAAACGAAATGATTGCCGGAGAGAGCCGTCTTTCTCTGGATGATATAACATATCTGATTTGCCGCGGCGGCTGGCCGCAGGCAACATTCCTTGAAGGAGAAGATGCGCTGATACAGGCGTTTGATTACCTTGATGCGATTGTTCGCTCTGATATTAACAGGGTTGACGGAATCAGCCGCAATGAGGAGAGGGCAAGACTTCTGATGAAATCTTACGCGAGACATCAGGGTACTTCTGTTCCTTACACGGCGATTGGCAGGGATATAGAGGCACATGATGAGGCTTCTTTCAGCCAGGAAACAATATTGTCTTACACAAATGCACTGCGCAAGATATTCGTAATCGAGGACTGTCCTGCATGGAATCCGAATCTTCGCTCTAAAACAGCAATCAGAACTGCTGATACAAGATACTACTCCGATCCTTCAATTGCGGCTGCTTCACTTGGGATTGGACCGAAAGATCTGATGAATGATCTGAATACATGCGGGCTTCTGTTTGAAACAATGTGTATGCGTGACCTCAGAGTGTATGCGGAATCAATGGATGGCAGCGTATATCATTTCCGTACCAAAGAGGGATTGGAATGCGATGCAGTTATCCATTTGAGAAATGGAAGCTATGGTCTGATTGAAATCAAACTCGGCGGTGACAAACTGGTAGAAGAAGGCGCAGGCAATCTGAAAAAGGTCGCTGAAAAGATAGATACGGAGAAAATGAAAACTCCTGCTTTTCTCATGGTACTGACAGCAGTGGGAACATATGCATACAGAAGAACTGACGGAGTACTGGTTGTACCGATTGGCTGTCTGAAAAACTGAAAAAATGGAAGGAAGAGTATAGTAATCGGTATACTGCGTTAATTGAAGAAGCTTGCCATGCAGGGAAATCAACTGTTTCAGAAATAATCACCAGATCATCTACAGGAGATATATCATATCTCAGAAAGATGCTGGGCATGATGGAGATATCAAATACAAGCCTGTATATATGTTTCCTTTTATCCTGGAAGAGTGATGCCCCAGATCTTTCTTACTGGTACAGTTTTTCTAAAGCAATGAATATCATCTCCTGTTCCGGGTCACATGCGAAGCCGGAACGGGAAATGAAACCGTATTTATAACAATCCAGTCCGGCAGATTTCACCTGCTGGATTTCTTTTTGAATGAGTTCCGGGGACAGAGGCTTTTCGCGGAATTTGGATTCGTAGAAGATATACCCCTGCGGATCTTTTGTGACATTATCGAATTCACCGTTTGTATGATTCACAGGATCATCGTAATAATACTTTCCAATCAGGTCGAATGGCGGATCAATCTGACCTGATCTGTTCTGACGTATCAGATACTGTCTGCATATGTTTTCAAATACATGCGGAACATACTGTGTCTCAAAATCATTCTGAATATATCTTTCAAAAAATGTATCTTCGTCCAACACGCTGCGCTGGGACATGTAACGGAAAATATATCTGTAATAAAACATGGACAGATTGTCAGTGATGAAATATCCGGATTTGCGTCTGTTGTCCGCGTCATTGATCGGGGAGCGCTTTTCAACGACTTCCATGCGTATGAGCTTGTCAAGAACGTCAATCAGAGTCGGCCCGCTGGTAACATGTGACTGGGAAAGAAGATCGCTGTATTTACTGAATCCTCTTGCCAGTGCTTCAAAAACTACATTTGCATTTCCTATGCGGGAAATCTCTGATTTCAGATACATGGGAACTTCATTTTCGAGGCGTGCTCCGGGGGAAGTGACCAGTTCTTTGATATTGTCTGTTACGGAAAGTGATGAATCAATCAGCCTGTTGTAATATGGAATGCCTCCAAATACACTGTATAGACGTACTTTGTCTTCCGGGGAATAATCCTGATAGAACATCGCAGATTCATAATAGTCCATAGGTTTCAAATCGATTGTCAGATCAATTCTGCCGTACAGGGGATTTTCTCTGCTCAGCAGAGATTTCATGGTATCCACATAGGAACCGCAGAGAATGAGTTTCAAAGAACTTGTTTTGCTATATCTGTCAATCAGAGACTGCAGGATACTGTCGCATCTTCTGATTGTTTCCCGCAGATACGGATATTCATCCAGTACAAGCACCAGCTTTTCATCTTCTGCTTTTTTGAAGAGATATTCCAGCAGATTCTCCATCGATGAAAAACTGAGAGGGGGAAGATGAAACTGCTCTGAGATCAGAAGGGCAAGGTTCTCGATGTTCCCCTTTTCCGTTGTCTCTCTGCATTCGTAATTCAGAAAAGGAACTTCCTGGTGAATCAGGCAGTGCCTGATTAATTCACTTTTACCTACTCTGTATCTTCCACAGATCAGTATTGTCTGCAGTGTCTCTTTTTTCAGCATCCTGTTGATTTTGTTTTTCTCTGTTTCACGTCCATAGAATGTCATGTTAGTTCGGTTGCCTCCGACTCGGTCATGACCGAATTAATTGTACCGGCATTGCCTTGTGCCTTACCGCTATAATAATATATTGGATGCAGGAAGGCACGATGATATGAATACAAGCAAGATCAAAGCAATGTTCGGACTGGTGAAGAAGTCTCTGTATGTATGGGTGGTACAGTATCACTTTGTGATTCCCCCTGTCATTCTGAAGAGATATATACACAAGTTCAGACATGAGGGATCCAATATATCCAGATACGGAAACAGATTCTACAATCCGATGGTTCCGGAAGAATACAATACATGGCTTTCTTTTCAGACATATGAAGAGAAGAAGCCTTTCACAGATATCACATTTATCGGAAGAGCTGTCTGGACACCTCAGGACGGTATTATTAACAATGAACCGATGCATGTACTGGATCTGAAGGATGTGCATACGGAATACGTATGCATCGCGGAAGCGAAAGTATCCTTCTATGAGCAGTTCTTCAGCTATCTGAATGAATGCGTGAAGTATGATGTCCTGTACTTTGATCATGATACGGTAAAGGACAATGTCAGATGCAATCCCGTCCTGAAACCGGATTATTCATACAATACACTGCGGGGATATAACTATATCGGAAACTGCTGGGTAGTAAAAACGGATCTTTTAAAGCAGTTTGAAGGACAGCCGTGGAATCCATACCGCTGGCTGCTGGAACTGTCTGAACAGAACAGATCATTCGGACATGTCCAGAAGATCCTGTATTCTGATACAAAGGAAGACAAGGATGAATCAGATACTGTCAGACAG
Organism: uncultured Erysipelotrichaceae bacterium; assembly: GCA_900320455.1. Classification (GTDB taxonomy): domain Bacteria; phylum Bacillota_I; class Bacilli_A; order Erysipelotrichales; family Erysipelotrichaceae; genus Bulleidia. Next base: position 4,126 of record ONSK01000071.1, read on the forward strand.
TATCTGAAGGATCATGACATCAAGGCAGATGTCACAGTCAATCCGGATGGAATCAGTCATACAGTGATGTATGCACTGAAGGAGAGACCTCTGATATCCATCCTGATTCCGACAAAGGACGGACTGGATGTACTGAAGACATGCGTTGATTCCATCTTTGAAAAAACAACGTATGAGAATTATGAGATCATCATTGCGGATAACCGCAGTGAGAAAGAAGAAACATTTGCCTGGTTTGATACAGTGCAGAAAGAACATGACAATGTGCATGTGATCAGAGTGGATACACCGTTTAACTTCTCACTGATCAACAACAGGATGGCAGAAGCTGCCCGTGGTGATTATTATGTGCTATTGAACAACGATACATCCGTTGTGACGGAAGACTGGCTGGAGAAGATGCTCAGCTATGCGCAGAGAGACAACGTCGGCTCTGCCGGTGTCATGCTGTGGTATCCGGACGGCACCATCCAGCACGGCGGCGTTGTCATGGGAAAGGGCGGCGGTGTTGCCCACAGGTATTACAGATGCCCGCATGATCAGAAGGGGTACCTGTATACCCTGGAAATGCCCAATGACGTCATCTGCTGCACAGCCGCATGCCTGATGACATCCAGAAAGTGCTGGGAACAGCTGCATGGCCTCAATGAGGAACTGACGGTGCAGTTCAATGATGTGGACTATGGCCTGCGCTTATTGAAAGCAGGATACTTCAATGTATTCCTTCCCAATGTGGAACTGATTCATTATGAATCCAAGTCAAGAGGCATTGACCTGGACAA
>ONSK01000010.1 GCA_900320455.1 uncultured Erysipelotrichaceae bacterium
TGATGCGCGGACGCACAAAGACGATCGCCTATGATATCTCGGTATTCACCAATATCACAAGTGAGCATATCAATATCCACGGAACATTTGAGAACTATCTGCACGACAAGTCCAGACTGTTTGCCCAGACGAAGAAAGACGGATACTGCATCATCAACGGCGATGATCCCAACGCGAATGTGATGATTGAAGCATCCGTTGGACATGTGCTGACATACGGCAGAAAGGAAGAAGCGGATCTCAGAATCGTTTTCTTCGATATCGAAAGAGGGCATACACCGATCCGTTTCCAGTGGAAGAATGAAATCTTTGAGGTGGATTCTCCGCTGCTCGGCGAATTCAATGTGTACAATCTTGCCGCAGCGATCCTTGTCATGTTCGCGGCAGGATATTCCATCGAAGATTTCCGTGCAAGAATCGCATCTCTTGCGGTGGACGGCAGAGTCACATTCATTCCGACCGGAAAAGAATACTGCGTTATGGTGGACTACGCCCATACGCCCAACGGCATCGCCAATATCCTGAAGCTGGTTGATACGTTCGGCTTTGACAGGATCGTCACCGTGATCGGCGCCGCCGGCACACGTGATCCCTACAAGCGTCCGCTGATGGGAAAGACGATCTGCGATCATCCGAAGACATACGGCATCTTCACCTATGAAGATCCCAGAAATGAAGATCCGGCAGACATCGCTGATGATCTGACAAGAGACATCAGGGACTATGACAATTACGAGATCATCCTCGACAGAAGAGAAGCGATACGGAAAGCCGTCGATATGCTCGGGGACAATGAATGCGCGCTGATTCTCGGCAAGGGCAATGAAGATGAACAGATCCTGAAGGACGGACCGATTCACTTCAACGATATCGAGGAAGCACGCAAGGCAATTGAGGAAAGAAACAAGGCATGACCGCACAGCGGCATGCTTTTTTCGTGAAAAAAAGGATCCTTTTCAGGATCCTGAGTGATACTCAGCGGCCGAGCTCTTCAGCACGGCGGATGCACTTTTCATTCGCCTTGTGGATGATTTCCTGCAGGCCGTCCTCTCTCATGGACTGGACAGCCTGGATCGTTGTGCCGCCCTTGGAACAGACCTCGTCAATGAATTCGCTGATCGGCTTGGATGCGTTCTTCTGCAGAAGCTTGCCAGAGCCGACAAGTGTCTGCACGAGCAGTGCTCTCGCGGTTTCCTCATCGATGCCTCTTTCCACCAGGTCATTGAGAATGCATTCGGCAAGATAATAGAAATATGCCGGTGTGCTGCCATGGACGGATACGAAGGCGTTGAGCTGTTCCTCAGGCACGGTGCGGGTAACGCCCATGTGGCGGAACAGACGGAATACGAAGTCATATTCATCCGCCTTGCAGGACTCCGAACGGCAAAGGGCAGTAGAGCCTTCCCTGATCTGCAGAGGGGTGTTGGGCATGGCTCTGACAACAGCAACGTCGCTGCCGAGCTTTTCCTGAATGTGAGCGATGGATACGCCGGTCACGATGGACAGGATGCAGTTGATCCTTGATCCTGCCAGCTCATCAAGAACCGCGTCGCAGATCTGCGGTGTGACCGCAAGAACGAGCACGTGGCAGTTTTCCGCTGCTTCTCTCATATTCTCCATGACCGCGAAGCTTTCCGAGCGGCAGATCTCCTGCACTTCCTCTGAGGGGTCATAGACGCAGATTTCGCGTCTTTCAAGATATTCGCTGACAATGGATCCTCTTGCGATCGCAAGTCCCATATGGCCGCAGCCGACAAATCCGAGAATGTATTTTCTGTCTGTTTTCATCGTGTTTCTCCTTTTCCTTCCAGTCTGTAACAATATGATGTCAGCTCAGAGAGACCCATCGGTCCTCTGGCATGAAGTTTCTGGGTGCTGATGCCGATCTCAGCACCGAGTCCGAATTCAAAGCCGTCCGTAAAGCGGGTGGACGCGTTGTGGTAAAGACAAGCGGAATCGATGCTTTCCATGAAATATCTGACGCTTTCATCATCTTCCGAGATGATCGCTTCGCTGTGATGCGTTCCGTAGGTTTCGATATGTTCCGCTGCTTCCTGCACGGAAGAAACGATCTTCAGATTCATGATCAGATCATCATATTCCGTACTCCAGGAAGCTTCCTCAGCTTCCTTTAATCCATCGCACAAAGCACGCGCTTTCTCATCGCCGTAGATGATGACGCCTTTTTCTTTCAGCAGGGAAACAATCTGCGGCACAAATGCTTTGGCAGCTGCTTCATGAACAAGCAGTGTCTCCATGGCGTTGCATACGCTTGGCCTTGAGCACTTGGCATTGATCACGATCTCTTCCGCCATTTTGAGATCCGCAGCTGCGTCCACGAATACATGGCATACGCCGGCGCCTGTTTCAATTGCCGGAACCTCGGCATTTTCGACGACGGCTCTGATCAGATTTCTGCCGCCGCGGGGAATCAGCAGATCAACGTATTCACGGCATTTCATGAATTCCGCTGTCTCAGCGTGGCTTGGTCTTTCCGCCAGCATCACCGCGTCCTCACTGACACCGCAGCTCTGCAGCGCTTCCTTCATTGCGTCAACGATGGCTTTGCAGGAGCGGTAGGATTCCTTGCCGCCCTTGAGCACGCAGGCATTGCCGGATTTGAAGCAGAGCGCTGCGCAGTCGGCTGTGACATTGGGACGTGATTCAAAGATGATGCCGATCACACCGATCGGAACGGTGATCTTTTTCAGACGGATGCCGCTGGGAATCACACGGTCCTCAAGAACCTTTCCAAGCGGATCTTCCAGTGAGGCAACCTGGCGGATGCCTTCCGCCATCGCTTTGATGCGTGCTTCGTTCAACATCAGTCTGTCCAGCATGGCTGAGCTCATGCCGCTGTTTTCAGCTTCTGTCAGATCTTCGCGGTTGGCAGTGATGACTTCATCACTGTTTCTGATCAGAAGATCGGCGAATGTCAGAAGAACCCTGTTTCTTGTTTCTGAGTCAAGCATGCGCAGGGAGGAGGATGCCTTTTTGGCAAGACGTGCCTGTTCGATCAGATTCATTCGTTTTCTCCTTCAACCGTGAACAGTGTGCCTGCCGGAACACCGTCACAGATATCATACAGAATAGCGGGATCCGTGCCGCTTGCCAGCACGGTCGGGATACCGGCTTCCCTGGCAATGGAAGCCGCATGAATCTTGGTGATCATGCCGCCGGTGCCGTGTTCGGAATGGCTGCCGGAAGCTGCCTGATGGGCTTTGTCATAATCGCGGACGATGGAAATCAGCTTTGCGTCGGGATTGGATGCCGGATCGCTGTCATAGAGTCCTTCGATGTCGGAAAGAATGACAAGCACATCCGCTTCCGCGAAGATCGCAACGACCGCGGACAGCGTATCATTGTCGCCGTAGACGATTTCTTCGGTGGCGACGGAGTCATTCTCATTGACGATCGGAACTGCCTTCATTTCCAGCAGGGCACGCAGCGTCGCGATGACATTCTGCTTGCCGGTTTCATCCTCGGTGATGTCCTTGGTCAGAAGGATCTGTCCGCTGAGGGAGCCGTAGTCCATGAACAGACGGTCGTAGATACTCATCAGCTCGCACTGGCCGATGGCAGCTGCGGCCTGTCTTCCGGAGATCGTTGCCGGTCGGTGGGACAGTCCCATTTTGCGGGTGCCGACCCCGATGGCGCCGGAAGTGACGAGAATGATTTCGTGGCCGGTATTATTCAGATCGGAGATGGTGCGGCAGAGTTTTTCAAGGCGTCGCAGATTCGGCGCGCCGTTGGGATGACACACTGTGGATGTGCCCACTTTAACGACAATGCGGTTTCTTTCTTGCATTGGATTACCTCTGATATATGGACTTAATTATAGTATAATTCTTGCAAAGGATTTGAATAAATATGTTTATTGTACAATGCTGGATCGAACATCCTGTCCGCAGGCTCGATCAGACATTCACATATCTCAGCGATACGCAGATTGAGACCGGATGCCGCATTACGGTCGATTTTGCCGGGCGTTCCGTGACCGCCTTTACCGAAAGCTGCCGGTACACGGATCTGAACGTTGAAGAGCTTGAAAAGAAGAGCGGCATGAAACTGAAGAAGATTACAAGCATCGTGGACAGCGAAAGCCTGATCACCGATGAGCTTCATGAGCTTGCGCTCTGGATGCGCGATCAGACGCTGAGCACGGCAATTTCCTGTTTCCAGGCGATGCTGCCGGCGAAGGTAAAGCCGCTTTCCGGCAGAAAGAATATCGTGAAGGAGCGCTGGGTGCGCCTTTCCAGCAAAGAGGCAAGCCTGACGCCGAAACAGCTGGAGGCATTCCAGTATGTCCGTGAGCGGGGCGAAGTCCGCTACAGCGAGCTGCGCAAGCTGTTTCCTTCCCAGGCCAAAGCACTGATTGATAAAGGCATGCTGGAAGAATACGAGGCAGAACGCAGAAACCTTCTGACTGATACGGAAGGCAGCGAGACAAAGCGCACATTGACGCCTGCTCAGCAGAAGGCGATGGACGAAATCGTGCAGAGCAGTGATGATGTCTTTCTTCTGCGCGGCGTGACCGGCTCGGGCAAGACGGAAATCTATCTGCAGCTGGCGGAAGACGCATTGCGGAAAGGAAAACAGGTGCTGATCCTGGTGCCGGAGATTTCCCTGACACCGCAGATGATCAGCCGTGTTTCCAAACGCTTCGGCGCATCTCTTGCGGTCTATCACAGCGGTCTCAATGACCAGGAGAAATACGAGCAGTACCGCCTTGTCAAAACAGGTGAGGCATCGATTGTCGTCGGCACAAGAAGCGCTGTGTTCATGCCGTTTCAGAACCTCGGTCTGATCGTCATGGATGAGGAACATGATTCTTCATACAAGCAGGACAGCCAGCCGGCATACCACTGCCGCGATATCGCGATATGGCGCGGCGGACATCATTCCTGCAAGGTGATCCTCGGCTCCGCGACGCCGGCGCTCGAAAGCTACGCGAGAGGATTGAAGAACGTCTATCATCTGGTGGAAATCAATGAACGCGTCAACGGCACTCTGCCGGAAGTGACGATCGTTTCGATGCGGGAAAACATGCGGAAGGGTGGTTCATTTATCCTTTCGGAAGAGCTGAAGGAAAAGATCCGTAACAGGCTGGAGAATCATGAACAGTGCATATTATTGTTAAACAGACGCGGCTACAGCTCACAGCTGCGCTGCCGTTCCTGCCAGTCGGTCATCATGTGTCCGCACTGCGACCTCGCGATGAGCTGGCACCGTGATATCCGCCGGCTGAAATGCCATACATGCGGAACCGAGATGCCGGTACCGCGCATCTGTCCTGTCTGCGGCAGCGCGGAAGGGTTTACTTCGATGGGATTTGGGACACAGCGGCTTGAAGAGGAAGTCCGACAGGCATTCGGAAATGACGTGCGGATTCTGCGCATGGATGCCGATACGACCGGACGCAAGAACAGCCATGCCTCGATCCTGGCATCCTTCGGCCGTCATGAGGCGGATATTCTGCTCGGAACACAGATGATCGCCAAGGGACTGGATTATCCCGACGTGACGCTGGTCGGCGTCATCAACGGTGATGAGGGTCTCAGCCGCACGGATTTCCGCAGCTGCGAAATGACATTTGATCTTCTGATGCAGGCAGGGGGAAGAAGCGGCAGAGCGGACAAGAAGGGCGATATCGTATTCCAGGTATTCGATCCCACGCATTACGCGGTAGTCTCTGCCGCGAAGCAGGACTACGTCACATTTTTCAAAAACGAGATGCTGTTCCGCAGAGCCGGACAGTATCCTCCCTATACCTATATGATTTCTCTGACCTTCAGCGGCATGGACGCAGACAAAACGATGGAGAAGGCACTGCAGGTGAAGAACAGCCTGCACGGAGACTTCCGTGTCATCGGCGTGATCTCTCTGCTGAAGATCAGCGATCTGAACAGATGCCGCATCCTTCTGAAGGGAAAAAATCTTGACATCATGCGGGACGCTGTGAGAGCATGTCTCGATGAAGCGAAAGCTGATACGAAAGGAATGAAGATCGATATCAATCCGATCATGCTTGACTGATGACAACCAGAAGCTACATACTCGACACACTTGAACAGGTATTTGCGAAAGACGGCTATGCCAGTCTGCTCATGCGCCATGCGCCGGCAGGAACTGACATGGCTTTTGCCAGTGAGGTGATCTTCGGAACCATCCGCAATTACTCCCTGCTGGAAGCGCAGTGGCGTCCATACGCAAAACGTACAAAGCTGCGCACTGCTCTGCTTCTGGATATGAGCGTCTACCAGCTGTTCTTCCTGGACGGCACGCCTGACTATGCGGCAGTTCATGAAGCGGTGGAGCTTGCCGGAAAGCATGAGAAGGGTTTTGTGAATGCCGTGCTGCACAAAGTCAGGGAACAGGGCCTGCAGGTGCCGGAAGATCCGGCAGTGCGCTATAGTCTTCCGTCATGGATCCTGAATCTCTGGAAGGCGCATTACGGGGAAGAGACTGCTTTGAAGATTGCCGAAAGCTGCGGCAGAAGAGGCAGAATCACCGGCAGAGTCAACACGCTGAAAGCTGCGAAGAAAGACTTTGAGAATGATCCGCACTATACATTCCTCGATGAGGAAGCGTTTATCTATGAAGGACCTCTGCAGAATACGGAAGAATTCCGGAACGGGCTTGTATTGATTCAGGATCTGCATTCCATGCAGGTTGTGAAGATGCTGAAGGCGGAAGAGGGCATGCGGGTGCTGGATGCCTGCGCGGCGCCCGGCACAAAGACACAGCAGATTGCCTGCGCCATGAATGACAGAGGAGAAATCACTGCCCAGGAACTGTATGAAAAAAGAACAGGTCTCATCAGTGAACTGATGGAGCGCACCGGTGCTTCCTGCGTCAAAGCCATTACGGCTGACGCCGCATCAGAAGGGGCATATCCGGAGGAATCGTTTGATCGGATCCTGATTGATGCGCCGTGTTCGGGACTTGGCGATCTTTCGCA
>ONSK01000091.1 GCA_900320455.1 uncultured Erysipelotrichaceae bacterium
AAAATCAATGTCATAGGAAGGAAATCTCTTCATAACTGCTGGAAGGCTAATACAAAGTATATGGATGCAGGACATAAGTATAAAAAGGAGAAAACAAATGAACAAAAAAGATAGTAAAAAAGGATTTATTAAAAAGGATTTTTTCCGGTTGCTCGGACTATATGCAGTGGTAATTATTTCCTGCATATTCATGACAGGATGCGGGAAGGTAACTGTTGATCTTGATAAATATATCACTGCGGAAACGACAGGATATAACGGGTATGGAAGAGTAAAACTGATAATCGATGGGGAGGCCCTTGAAAGGGATTTTAGGGATAAAATATCATACACAAAAGAAGCAAAAGAAATATATGGAAACCTTTTATCTATTTCTACAGCGGCAGGCTCTATTCCAGGACTTGCGAATTTTGAGTATGAGGATTTGGAAAATGTGTCTAATGGAGACCAGATTACTTATACTCTTGAAGTAGATGAATATAAAGCAGAAAAGTATTTGAATTGTAAATTAAAATACAGCAAATCGGGTGTATATACAGTAACCGAACTTCCGGAGTTGGAGACGTTTGACGCTTTTGAGGATCTGGATGTTTCATTTGAAGGAAATGATTCTTTTGGAATGGTCAATCTACAATCGAAAAACAGCGCTGTTCCCAGGGCCTTCTTTTCGGCTGAACCGGATAATCACTTAAGCAACGGTGATGTTGTTACGATTAGCTTCGTGAACCAGTACATCAATAATATTGTCGAAAGCACCGGGAAAGTTCCTGAACCAAGGGAAAAACAGTTTACAGTCGAAGGACTTCCCCACATCTTGAAATCTATTAGTGAAATTGACAGTGAGACACTTGAAGCAATGAAAGCAGAGGCGAAAAAAAGCTTTGATAGCGAATTTGAAGATAGTTTCACTATGAATACACATGTTGAAGATTGTATCTATATGGGCAGTGTTCTTCTGACACCAAAAGACGAAGAAAGGCCAACAAATAGCAAGTTATTCCTTGTGTATAATGGGAAGATCAGCAACGATTATTCGTATAAAGGAAAAAAATATGACAAAATCGATGACGACTTCTGGTTCATTGAATATGACGGTATAACAGTGGGAACAGATGGTAAAGTAAATGTTTCTCTGCAATTCTTTAAGACTCCAAACGATTTTTTCTCCGTTGACTCTGGAATCCCAACTGGCTGGGGCTTTAACACGACATGGAATTACAGGGGATACCAAACATATGAAGAGTTGTTAGAGCATATTACCTCGGAAGCTGGCGAAAGTTACAGTATTGAGAATACTATTGAAAAATAACCGGTATTGATTAATCCTGCCGTCAGAAAACCTGAGAGCAGATTGGTCATAAAAGGAGTATATAAATGTTTATATAACAAAAACAGCGGTGAACACTTCTATACCGCAAAAGCAGGTGAAAGGGATGATCTTGTAAAGATCGGGTGGCAGTACGAAGGAATCGGCTGGTACGCCCCAGAAACATCAGAAACTCCTGTATATCGCCTCTATAACAAATACGGAGGAGAGCATCATTATACAGTCAATGAAGCAGAAAAAGATGCTCTGGTAAAAGCAGGATGGACTGACGAAGATATTGGCTGGTACAGCGATGATAACAAGACAGTCGTACTGTACCGCGAATACAATCCCAATGCCAGAAGCTGCAATCATAACTACACAACCAATCAGAAGGAGCATGAAACTCTGATCGGTATAGGCTGGAACGATGAAGGAACAGCCTGGTATGGCATTAAGGAAGGAGCTCCTGCTGCGCCAGCTCCAACACCGGAGCCGGGAGGTACAGTATATAAGGAAAGCGATCGCCATAACTGGGGATTCGGAGTAATTCCGGATATCTTCAAGGATATTGAAGAATTCAAACACCATTTCCTCGATTCAGAAAACAGACTTCCATACTGGTACGGAACAGACGAAGCGCTGAAAGCTGCCAAGCTTGCAGGTACGGATCCAGAACTCGCAAAACTGCCTTGTTTCGGATTTATGGATGAGAATGGCGCGTATATACTGGACACGGAACCGTGAAAGCTGAGCAGTATGGAGGAAATGGCGAAGAAATGGACGTTTACTGGTTCCCGGCAAGATGGCCTGATACCGAAGAAGGCGATGAAGCGATGTATGATTTTGCCTTTAATAAAGGTGGGGCTCTATATGAAGCTATGACAGGCTATGTATCATCGTGGGGAGCGGGTTCTATATATGTAATTATGAAAAATCACTCCTACGAGGAAAAATATCAGGTATTGTGGTACGCTGTGGAAAAGGGTGGCCCGCATTATGATTGTGAGACGGGTACATTTATAAAATGAAAGTATCAGCGCTATGGCGATAACTGAATTGCTTCTGCCGCATGAAGTATAAATGACTGTGATATGTTATAAATGATGCACTGAAACACTGAAAATCCCTTCATCCAAGCTATAAAATACGTATTTGATTGACTTTGAAAAACGGTTTGCTATAATTTATAAGCGTTAACGAGCGAGGAGACTGTCGTGAAGTGGACAAAAGCACAGCTGCTGCGTGGTGAGCAGAATGTAACATTCGATGAAGATATCGAAATAGATGCTTCTGCATTTACATCAAACAGCAGGATCAACGGTGTAAAAGATGTCCATATCTATGGAACGGGTCATCTTGATTCTTCGGAAGATATCTTCTATGTGGATCTGTATGTGGATGGGACAATGCTTTGTCCTGATGCCATTACAGGCGAAGAGATCGAGGTTCCCTTTGAAACAGACAGCCAGGAAGTCTACGTGTTTGAAGAAACAGAGGAAGACGGCGCACGCGTCGTTACGAATGAGGTTATCGAGCTTCTTCCCGCAGTGATCGATGATATCCTGCTGGAAGTACCGCTCCAGGTAACGGAAGTCTCGGAAGATGAGTATCCTGAAGGCGATGGCTGGAAGGTATACAGCGAGGCGGAGTATCAGGAAAGCAGGAAGGATCAGCTTGATCCGCGTCTTGCCGTACTGAAACAGTTCAAAGATGAATGACAGGAGGTGCGAGACATGGCTGTACAGCAGAGAAGAAATTCCAGCACAAGAAGGGACAAGAGAAGGACTCATTACAAGCTGACTGCTCCGACACTGGTAAAGTGCCCGGTTTGCGGAGAGATGAAGCGTCCTCATCATGCATGCCCTAACTGCGGCAACGTCGGTGAGCCTAAGACAGACGCTGCGAAATAATCGCTGAAATTGAAAAAGCTTTCACTGAGGATCTGCAATTGCAGGTCTTTTTTTTGCGTTTTTGCCATAAAAATGTTCCCAATATATCCTTAGAGTGGTAAGATAGTGGTAAGAAGTGGAGGAAAGTGGTGGTTCAGATGTTTATCGGAGAGTACAGACACAATCTGGATTCCAAGAACAGAATCATCATTCCGGTGAAGTTTCGTGACGGTCTCGGGGAGACTTTTATTGTTACCAAGGGACTGGATGGATGCCTTGCTGTCTATACAGAAGACAAATGGATGTCCATGCTGAACAGCCTGGAAAAGATTCCTTCCACAAAAAGAGAAGCCAGACTCTATATGAGAGCACTGACTTCGAAAGCACAGGAGTGCTCCCTGGATAACCAGGGCAGAATCCAGCTTCCGCCGTTCCTCGTCCAGACAGCGGAGCTGAACAAGAACTGCGTTGTGATCGGCGCCGGCGACCACGTTGAGATCTGGCCGCAGGAGACATGGGATGCTTACGATGAGGAAGCTTCCGAGTCCTTCGAAGCCGTTGCCGAGGCGCTCACGGAGTATCTGCAGTAATGGAACATGTGAGTGTTCTGCTGCATGAGACAGTAGACGCGCTGAATGTGGATCCGGAAGGGATCTACGTGGACGGAACGCTCGGCAGAGGCGGACATGCCGGACTGCTTGCTTCAAAGCTGAAGGGCGGTCACCTGTACGCATTCGACAAAGACGAGCAGGCTCTTGCGGAATCGCAGGAGAATCTGAAGGAATTCAGAGACAGAATCACATTTATTCACAGTGATTTCAGGGCAATGCGGGATGAGCTCGCTGCAAGGGGGATCACCGGGGTCAACGGCATCATGATGGACCTTGGCGTGAGTTCTCCGCAGTTTGATGATCCTGAACGCGGTTTCAGCTATCGCTACGATGCGAGGCTGGACATGCGGATGGACAGACATCAGGAAAAAGATGCCTGGACGGTGGTAAACACATACACTGTCGGACAGCTCATCAGAATCCTGAAGGATTACGGAGAAGAGCGGTATGCTTCCTCCATTGCCGGAAATATTGAAAAGGCACGGAAAATCAAACCGGTGAATACAACCGGTGAGCTTGTGGAGATCATCAGGAAATCACTTCCTGACAAGGAACTTCGCAAGAAGGGACATCCGGCCAAGCAGACATTCCAGGCGCTGCGCATTGAAGTCAATGACGAACTCGGCGCGCTCCGGGATGGTCTGGAAAACGCACTGGAACTTCTGGTGCCCGGCGGCAGATGTGCCGTCATCACGTTTCACTCCCTGGAAGACAGGATTGTGAAACAGACGTTCAAAGATTACTCCTCTGCTCCATTTGTGGAACCCAAGTTGCCGCTGACGGTTCAGCAGATGGAGCAGGCCTCCTTCCACCTTGTGACCGCAAAACCGATCACAGCTGCGGAAGAGGAACTGCAGGAAAATCACCGTTCACACAGCGCAAAGCTGCGTGTCATTGAAAGAATAAGAGGGTAGGGAAATGGCAAGAATTGTTAAGACAAAGAAAAAGAGAAGATCGTTTCAGCTTCAGAACTTCGCAGCGATGCTGTTCCTTTTTTCCGGCATGCTGTATCTGGCCAGTTCTCTGTTCCTGAGATCCTATAACAACAGACTCAGCACACAGAAGCAGTCAATTGAAAACCAGATTGCCGCAATTGAGATTCAGAACAAGGCAACAGAGGTTGAAATCGCGAAGCTTTCTTCTGCTGACCGCATTGACGAAGTTGCGGCTTCCAACGGCCTGACTGTCAATCAGGAGAATATCAGCATGATCACCGACGGATCTGCTGCGAACGGAGACTGATATGAAACGCGGAAAGCGGAATCATACAGTCAGAGTAATCCTTACAGTGACATTGGCTGCAATGCTGGTGCTTGCAACCGATGTTTTTTTCGTTACCATCAAAAAAGTTCATCCCCGCTCACAGACGGATTTATCTGTCTATGCCGACGGATCGAACATGGTGACGGAAGTGACAAAGGCAATGCGCGGAAATATCTATGACCGCAACGGCTCCATCGTTGCCCAGGACAGCAGAACCTATAACATCGTCTGCATCCTCTACAAGGGAAGACCATCGATCGGAGACAGGCCGGCCTATGTCCAGGACAAGGAAAAGACTGCGCAGATTCTTTCTGACATCCTGAAGATGGATTACACAAAGGTCTATGACTTTTTAAACCAGGACAAATACCAGACAGAGCTTGGCGAACCGGGCAGACATCTGAGCAAAGATACCAAGGAGCTGATTGAAAGTTATAATCTGCCGGGTATTGAATTCACTGATTCCATTCAGCGTGTCTATCCGATGGGCACATTCGCTTCCAATCTGATCGGCTTTGCCCAGGCGGATGAAGATGGACAGAGCTACGGCCGCATGGGACTGGAGCTGTATCTGAACGGGTATCTGACAGGAAAAGACGGCAAGAGAACATACCAGGTTGACAAGAATGGCTATGTGCTTCCGGGCATGAAGGAAAGCATTGAGCCGGCTGTCAATGGAAACAATGTCTATCTGACGCTGGATGGCGGCATTCAGTCCACGCTGGAAGAATGCATGAAGGAAACAGCGGAACTGTATGAAGCTGACCGTGTCTGGGGAGGCGCGATGGAAATCGCCACCGGCAAGGTCGTTGCCTGGGGCCAGTCTCCTTCATTTGATCTGAATACAAGAGAAATCACCGAGTTCAACAACATCGGCGCACAGCTGCCGTATGAACCCGGTTCCACACTGAAAACATTCGTATGGGCAGCCGCAATCAACGAGGGAAAGTACAACGGCAATCAGACGGCAAGCGGTGACAAGTACTGCTTTACCGGCAATGCCAACAATGATCCTGTCCGCACATACGAAGGAAATGCCTACGGATGCATTTACAACGCGCATAAATACACGTATAATAACCCGAGTTTCGACGAAGGTCTCTGGAGATCACTGAATACGATCGCCGCAGCGATTCAGAACGAGGTGATCACACCGTCCATTCATCTGGATTATCTGAAGAAATTCGGATTCTTCCAGAAGGTCAAAACTGACGGCCTGCCGGAAGAGGCTGGAAAGCTGAACTTCACATGGCCTGCCGAAAAAGTCACACTGTCGTACGGCCAGGGTTCCACTGTCACGATGCTGCAGCTGATGCAGGCATATTCCGCGATCTTCGGTGACGGCCGGATGGTCAAGCCGTACTTCGTGGAATCCATCCGTGACAGCTATGACAGCACCAAGGTGCTCTATCAGGCCGAGACGGAATATACCGGTGAGCCGATCACAGCGGAAACCGCGAAGAAGATCCAGGAAATTCTCTACGGCGTCGTCAATGACGAAAGAGGTACTGCCAAGGCATACCGGATTCCCGAATGCAAGCTCATCGGCAAAACCGGTACCACACAGGTCGCTGACAGCGGAACATATTCGTCCGGAAAGACGATCACTTCCCTGATGATCGCAATGCCGGCGGAGAATCCGCAGGTTCTTGTCTACTACGCATTCGAATCAGCGGAAGTCAGAAGCGCTCACTCCTACAACGACGCTGCCCGCACATTCCTGCGCAAGGTTGCGATGACATACGGTCTTTCCAGCGACATGGATGATGAAACAGCTCCTGAGCAGGATGAACCGCAGGAGATCACAAAGATCGAAACATATGAAATGCCTTCCCTGATCAATCACAGCACGGAATACGCTGTCTCCGTACTGAATGACATGCAGGCTGATACAATGATCCTGGGTGAAGGCACAAGCGTCATTGAGCAGTTCCCCAAGGCAGGCTCTTCCATCGTGACCGGACAGAGAGCCTTCCTCTTAACAGATGTCAACAGCTTCACGATGCCGGATATGACCGGCTGGACACGAAAGGACGTCACCGGCTTATGGGCGGCGACAGGCTTCGGCTTCCAGCTGCAGGGTGAAGGAAAGGTGGTATCCCAGAACATACCGCCGGGAACCATCGTCACGAAGGGGAACGCGGTCATCGTCCGCTTTGAATAACAGAAACCGAGGTAGTATATGATCTTCAAAATTTGCGCCGGCTTTGCCCTCAGCCTTGCGGCTGTGCTCTGCATCATGCCGGGATTTATCGAATATCTGAAAAAGCTGAGTCTGCGTCAGTCTGTCAGTGAATACGCGCTGGCAGATGATCAGAAGAAGGCAGGAACACCGATCATGGGAGGCATCCTGTTCATCGTCATTCCGATTCTTCTGACAATGATCCTCTGCTATGACAGGATCCTGACACCTGAGATGTCAGTGATACCGGCATTTGCCGGATACGGTCTGATCGGCTTTATCGATGATTATCTGATCGCCGTGAAGAAGAACAATGAGGGACTGCGTCCTGCCCAGAAGTTCGGACTGCAGGTACTGCTTGCGGTGATCTTCTTCGTGATGTACAGAAACAATGCGGATCTCAGCATTCATATTCCGTTTACGCATATTTCCCTGAACATGGGAATCTGGTATTTCGTCCTGGTTCTGTTCATGTTCTCCGGCGCTTCCAACGCCGTCAACCTGACGGACGGCATGGACGGTCTTGCGGCTGGTGTATCGCTGATCGCACTGATTCCGTACTTCATCATCTGCCTCGTGCAGCAGCGCACGGCACTGTGCGTATTCATTCCCTCACTCTGCGGAGCGCTTCTCGGCTATCTCTATTTCAACAAGAAGCCGGCAAGGGTATTCATGGGTGATACCGGAGCGCTGGCGCTCGGCGGAGTTCTCGCAGCGCTTGCGATGATCACAAAGACAGAGCTGCCGCTGATCCTGATTGCCGGTGTGCCGGTCATTGAAACGATCTGCGTCATTATCCAGCAGGTATCTGTCAGAACCGTTCACAAGCGTGTCTTCAGCTATACGCCGATTCACTACGCGTTCCGCTTAAAGGGCATGCCGGAAGTCAACATCGTATATATGTTCTGGATCGCGGAAGTCGTATGCGCACTTCTTGGACTCTGGATGGCATTCAACTGAGGCTGAAAAGCCTCTTTTTTTCTGATTGCAGACAGAAAACAATTTTGTGCTTTTGAATGATTTATGTCTCATTCCCGTATCTTTTTTGGTATAATACTTAAATTGTCAGGAGGAAGGCATGCATTCTGAAGTTTTTGATGTGAACAATACATTTGTACAGATGACAATGGTGCTGAAACTGCAGCAGCTTCAGAGGAACGAGATGCCTTCACTACAGTATGAAAATCTGGAGGACTTTCTGGCAGAAGACCTCTGGAAAGATGAAACTCCGTATTCACTGCATGAGGCAGCGGACCAGATTCTGAATGTATCCGCCAGCCAGATCGTCAGATTCCTTTCCAGGAAAGCGGTGACGGACGGGGCAAAAATGAAGCTTGACGACTTCAAAGATGTCATAGGAGGAGAGTAACATATGACAAACAGAAACAAGAAAGGAAATCTGTATGTGTTCTTCGCGGCAGTGGTCGTGATCGCAGCGCTGATCGCCGGAACATTTACAAAGATCAGAGACGGTCTGAATCTCGGCCTTGATCTTCGCGGCGGATTTGAAATCCTGTACCAGGTAACACCGCTGAAGGAAGATTCTGAGTCCGCTATTGATATGACAGCAGTGATTAACAGCATTTCCAAGCGTATCAATGTACTTGGTGTATCCGAGCCGACAATTCTGGTTGAAGGAGATGACAGACTCCGTATCCAGCTGGCTGGCGTGGAAGACCAGGAATCCGCCCGCGCAATGATCGGCACAACAGCCAACCTCACATTCCGCGATGTGGATGACAAAGAACTGGCAAATTCAGAGATCCTGGTGGAAGGCGGTGCTTCCCTTGCCTATGATCCGAACACAAGCCAGCCGATCGTATCCCTGAAGATCGCGGATAAGACGGCGTTCGGTGAACTGACAAAGAATATTGCCGCAAAGTCTTCCACAGGCGATAATATCCTGATCATCTGGCTCGACTGGGAAGAGGGAGACACATATAAGGCAGAGCTTGCCAAACAGCAGGCAGGCGAAGAGCCGAAGTATATCTCTGCCGCTTCCGTCAGACAGCAGATCACTGATGACTGCATTATCTCCGGCAGCTTCACAGAACAGGAAGCGAGAACACTCGCCAACCTGATCAACTCCGGGTCCCTGCCGGTCAAGCTGACTGAGCTCAGCTCCAACGTCGTATCCGCCCAGTTCGGTGCGGATGCCCTGCAGAAGACAGCGATTGCCGGCTTGATCGGTATCCTGCTTGTCATCGCGTTCATGGTCATCAGATACCGTCTGCCCGGTGTTGTCACAGCAGTTATGCTCGCTCTGTATATCTGGGCTGTATTCGGAATCTACTCTCTGATGGGTGCCGTATTCACACTGTCCGGTATCGGCGCGCTCGTTCTCGGTATCGGTATGACAGTTGATGCCAATATCATCAGCTATGAGCGTATCCGTCAGGAACTCTATAAGGGAAGAAATATCCGCAATTCCGTTGCGGAAGGTCAGACACAGTCCTTCTCGGCTGTCTTCGATGCCCAGTTCACAACACTGATCGCAGCGCTGATCATGTATATCTGGGGCAATGGCGCCGTCAAGGGATTCGCGACAATGCTGATTATCACTGTCGTCATGACACTGGTGCTGAACGTCGGCTTCTCCAGATGGCTGCTGAAGCTGCTCGTGGAAAGCGGCATCGCTGACGGCAAGCCGGAATGGTTCGGTGTCAAGAAGACACAGATCCCGGATATCGCAAAGGGTCAGTCCCAGTTCTATACAGGAACACATCACTATGACTACGCTTCCAAGTCCAGATATGCCTTCATCGCTTCCATCGCGATCATCGCGCTGTCTCTGGTACTCGGATTCGTCAATCTCGGAAGAGGCACAGGCTTCTTCAACCTCGGCATTGACTTCGCTTCCGGTACGAAGCTGACAATCTCCTCCGATCAGGAAGTGAAGATCGAAGACGTTGAGGCAAAGATCGCTGAGCTCGGCTACAGCGGATTCAAATACCAGGCATCCGGTGAGAACACCGTCTATGCCACAACAAAGCAGGCTCTGGAAACAGAGGATCTGACAAAGATCAAGAGCGCTCTGAAAGAAGTCTACGGCGAAGAGCCGGGTGACAACGTTGTTACACCGGTCGTCGGCAGAGACCTCGTCAGAAACGCCGTGATCCTGACAATCGTTGCCTGGATCGCCATGATGGCTTACGTCACATTCCGCTATGAATGGGACTACGCCCTCGGCTGTATCGTCGCTCTGATCCATGACGTCCTGATCGTGCTTGCCGTATTCGGCATCCTGCGTCTGGAAGTCAATACCGAGCTGATCTCCGTCCTGTTAACGATCATCGGTTACTCCATCAACAACTCCATCGTTGTCTTCGACAGAGTCCGTGAGACAATGCAGGGCAAAAAGGGCAAGCTGTCCGGCGCAGAGTATGACGCCATCACAAATGATTCCATGGATGCGACAATCAAGATGTCCATCTGCAGCACGATCACAACGATGCTGCCGGTCATCATGCTGCTGATCATGGGAAGCAGATCCATCTTCACATTCATCTTCGCGATGTTCGTCGGTCTGATCGCCGGTACGATCTCCTCCATCTTCATCGCTCCGGCAGTCTGGAGATGGGCACGTGTCAACCTGCGTAAGAATGACACACAGAAGCCGAAGAAGAAGGCCAAGAAAGAAGTCCTTGACGAATACACATTCAAAGGCATCAACGCATAAACACGAACAGGCAGCGCACAACGCTGTCTGTTTTTGAAAAGGAGGGACACATATGATCAAAGCAGTACTCTTTGACTGCGACGGACTGATGTTCAATACAGAAGCTTACGCGCACGGAATCTGGACACGCATCGCTTCCGAACACGGTGTGAAACTGCCGGAGGATTTCTTCATGATTATCACCGGCGCCGGAAGAAGTACATCCGATGCCTTCATTCATTCCGTTCCGGGAATGGATGAGATCCTGCCGGAAATCAGAAGACAGAGATTTTCCGACGAGGTATTTCAGGCAATGGAAAAAGACAGCCTGACAAAACCAGGACTGGAAGAACTGTGCGCCTGGCTGAAGGAAAAGGGAATCCGCACGGCGGTATGTTCCTCAAGCGGAACGCATTACGTGCATACGCTGCTTTCCACGATGACGAATCCTCCTTCTTTTGACGCGGTCGCCGGCGGTGATCTTGTCAAAAAGGCCAAACCTGATCCGGAGATCTTCCTGCTCGGGGCGTCTCTGCTCAATACCGATCCGTCTGAATGCATGGTGCTGGAGGATTCCAAGCAGGGCATCATCGCCGCTTCCAGAGCCGGCATGCGCTCCTGCTTCATTCCCGATACCATCGAACCGGATGATCAGATGAAGGAACTGATCGATCTGCAGTGTGAATCACTGCATGATGTGATCGGTATTCTGGAGGAGATGATCTGATGCTGCAGCTGATTCAACCGCAGGCGGAAAACACCGCACAGAAATACGGCACCGGCTTGCTGCTCGCTTCTTTGATGGAAGCGGCAGAGCTGCAGGATGAAGAGATCAGGGAACTGCTGGATCCGGACATGCATCTGACCACCAGCAGTGCCGAATGCGTGAAGGCATGCTGCGAGAGACTGCTTGCCGCAAAGGAAAAGGGAGAAAAGGTATTCGTCGGCGGTGACTATGACGCAGACGGTATCTGTTCTACCGCGATCATGAAATACACCCTGGATGCGCTGCGCATTCAGAACGGCTACTATATTCCTGACCGTTTCAAGGAAGGCTACGGTCTTTCCGAAAAGACCGTGCGGATGGTTCATGAGAAGGGATACTCCCTGATCATCACCGTCGATAACGGTGTCAGCGCCCATGAAGCGCTGCTTGCCGCAAAAGAGCTTGGCATGGATGTGATCGTTACCGATCACCACCGCATCGAAAAAGAAATCGAAGCGGATATCGTTGTGCATCCGGATTACATGGAAGAAGCGTATGCCTATCTTTCCGGTGCCGGCGTTGCACTGGAAATCAGCCGTGCGCTGATCGGCGAAAACGCTGAACTGACAGCCCTTGCGGCGGTTGCGGCAATTGCCGACGTCATGCCTCTGTGGCGGGAAACCAGGAAGATCGTCATGAACGGCATGGCTGTCATGAAGCGCGGTCTGCCGCGTTCCCTGACGCAGCTGCTTTACAGACCGGATGATGTGAACTGGACGTCCATTGCCTTTCAGATCGTACCGAAGCTGAACAGCGTCGGAAGAATGAATGATCTTTCCAACGTCAATACCGTTGTGAAGTATCTGCTTTTGCATGATGAGGCGGAAATCAGCCGCTACGCACAGCAGCTGAATCACGTCAACGACGTGCGCAAGCAGCTTTCCTCATCAATGACGAAGGAAGCGGAAAAGCTTGTGCGCGGAGACGCGCTGGAAGTCATCTACAAGGAAGATTTCCATGAAGGCATCTGCGGCCTTGCCGCTGGCAGACTTGCCAACACACTGCACAGGCCGGTGCTGGTGATGGCAGGGGCAGGAGAGCTGATCAAGGGAAGCGGCCGCAGTGTGCCGGGCTTTGACATGTTCGCTTTCTTCAGCAGATTTGAATGCCTGGCGGCATTCGGCGGTCATGAACAGGCAGTCGGCATCTCCGTTCGAAGAAAAGACTACGAAACATTCGCGCAGGAATGCCGCTCCAGAGCGGAAGAAGCGGGAATTATCCCGGAAGAAAATGAGACAAAGGCGATCCTGGTAAAGGAAAAAGACATCACGTTCGAAAGCGTCAGCGATCTTGAAAAAGCAGTGCTGCTGCCGAAGGAAATGAGCAGTATTCTCTTTGCCGTGAAGGATCCGGAGGTCGCAAAAGTATTCCGTTCACCGAAAGTTGTAAAACTGACATTGACTTCCGGAGTGGAATGTGTAATATATGCTTCCAAGGGAATCGATGTTCCGGAAAAGCCGGCATTGATTGCGGGACATCTCTCCATCAACAGGTGGAGAAACAATATAACCTGCCAGATGGAAGCTGATTATGTGGAATAGTTCTCCATTTCAAGCGCTTTGATGTATAATGAATCTATCTTTTTTATGATTTCATTGATCAGACGGAGGAAATATGTCAGTTAATCTTGAAGAATACGTAGCTTCAATCCGCGACTTCCCGAAAGAAGGAATTCTTTTCAGGGACGTTACACCAATGGTTCTTGATCCCAAAGCTTATGACTACAGCACTGACCTGATTGCCGAATACGGCAGGAAGGTACAGGCTGACCTCGTTGTCGGTCCGGAAAGCAGAGGCTATATTTTCGGCTGTCCGGCTGCCATCAAGCTCGGCGTCGGTTTCGCACCGGTCAGAAAACCCGGCAAGCTTCCGCGTGAGACAGTCTCCTGCAAGTACGATCTCGAATACGGATCCAACGAGCTGTTCATGCACAAGGACGCAGTCAAGCCAGGTCAGAGAGTGCTGATCGTTGACGATCTGCTCGCAACCGGCGGAACAGCCAAGGCAACAGCGCAGATGATCGAAGAACTCGGCGGTATCGTCGCAGGTTTCGCTTTTGTCATTGAGCTTTACGGCAACGGCATGGAAGGCCGCAAGATGCTGGAAGGCTACGACGTCTTTAGTATTCTTTATCTGAGCGATCAATAAGAAATATGCGGAGAGCAATCTCCGTTTTTTCCACTGAGGAGGAGACATGACGGACCATAAGAATCCCGGCATCGAAGATGTAATCAAAGAAGCGCAGAGCTACATTCACGACAAAGACAGCCTTGCGCTCATTTCCCGTGCCGCAAACTATGCGTCTGAGTGTCATGCCGGACAGTTCCGCCGCAGCGGTGAACCGTATGTGACGCACGTGATCAACGTCGCATATATCCTGGCAACGCTGCGCGTCGGTCCGGCAACGATCTGCGCCGGCTTCCTGCATGACGTTCTGGAGGACTGCGGTGTATCCAGAGAAGAGCTGGCAGCTGATTTCACCGATGAAATCGCCGGCCTTGTCGAAGCTGTCACCAAGATCGGAACCCTTGAATACAAGGGCAAGGACGATCCGGAATACCAGGCAGCCAACCACCGCAAGATCTTCATCGCGATGGCCCGCGACGTGCGTGTCATCCTGATCAAGCTGGTCGACCGTCTCCATAACATGCGTACTCTGCAGTATCAGTCAGAGAACGCCCAGAAGCGCATTGCTTCGGAAACACTGGATGTCTATGCGCCGATTGCCCACCGTCTCGGTATCAGCGCAATCAAAAACGAGCTTGAGGATCTGTCATTCTATTACCTCAACCGTGAAGAATACTACCGCATCGCAATACTTGTTGAAGCGAAGAAGACAGAGCGTGATGCCGCGGTCAATTCCATGATCAGCGAAATCTCTGACATGCTCAGGGAAAATGAGATTCCGTTCCGCATCTTCGGACGTTCCAAGCATCTGTATTCCATATACAAGAAGATGGTGAACAAGGGCAAGCGCTTCGAGGAGATCCTCGATCTGCTCGCCATCCGTATCATCACCAATACCGATCTCAGCTGCTATGAGATCCTCGGCTATATCCATGCGAAATACAAGCCGATCCCGGGCAGACTGAAGGATTATATCGCGGTTCCGAAGACAAACATGTACCAGTCTCTGCATACGACGATCATCGGTCATGACGGAAAGATCTTCGAAGTGCAGATCAGAACAGAGGACATGGACGCCATCGCTGAGCGCGGTGTTGCGGCGCACTGGCGCTACAAGGAAGGCTCCAAGTATGATGCCCGTGCTGAGCAGAAGGAAATCGAGGACAAGCTTGCCTGGTTCAAGAACTTCGCTGTCTACAGCGAGGATGAAGCCGGCAACACGTCCGCTTCCGAATACATGGCAACCCTGCAGAGGGACGTCTTTGAGGCGAATGTATACGTCATGACGCCGATGGGCAGGGTCATTGACCTGCCGAACGGCGCGACGCCGATCGACTTTGCCTACCGCATTCATACCGATGTCGGACATACCGCTGTCGGTGCCATCGTCAATGACGCGATGGTTCCGCTGAATACCCAGCTTCATACCGGTGACGTCGTTCAGATCAAGACGATGAAGAATACCGGACCGAGCGAGGACTGGCTGAAATTCGTCAAGACCAACCAGGCCCGCAACAAGATCCGCAACTATCTGATGAAGAAAGAGGCGGAAGCGCATGAAACACGTGTGTCGGAAGGTGAAAAGATCCTTGCGGAGGAAATGCGCAAGAGAGGCTTTGATCCGAAGGATTACATGGACAAGAAGAAGATCGAGAATATCCTCAAGGATTTCCGGGTCTCCAATTATACCGATCTGATGTACGGCATCGCGGTGAAATCCATCAGCCCGATGTCAGTGACATCGCATCTGACCAACCAGAAGAGCAGGATGTCGGAAGACGAGGCGCTCGGTCATCTGCTCAACAGAGAAGTTCAGAAGCGCACCAGCAAATCCGGTCTGGTCATTCCCGGCATCGAATCCATGAAGATGTCACTGTCCCATTGCTGCATGCCGGTATACGGCGATCCGATCAAGGGATATATCACCAAGGGTGCCGGCGTCAAAGTGCACCGGGCAGACTGTGTGAACATCTCCAGAGTAAAATCCAGGCTGATCGACGTGCAGTGGGATGACGGCGATCCTGACCGTCTCTATGATTCCGATCTGATCGTCATGGCCCATGACAGAAGCTTCCTGCTGACGGATATTGTCACTGTTGTATCACAGTGCAGAGTAACGATGGAAAGCGTCAGCGCTTCCGTCAACCACGACACGCTGACTTCAACCATCAAGCTGACTGTGCGCGTTCATGATGTGAACCATCTTCAGAACGTGCTGGCAAATATCAGGAAGATCGAATCGGTCTTCACTGCGGAAAGGGCATCACATTAATGGAAAACGGAAGAAAAGATTCGATTCTGAATGAATCGACCATGTCACTGTTAATGATGGCAGTCTCTTCCGGGGTTCTTGCCTTCATGACGCTGTTCACGAAGAATGTTTCTTCCGAAGGCATCATCCGTACCGGCGCATCGCTGTTTATCGTCTGCGGTGCCTTTCTCAGCATCAAGTATCTGTTTGGAAGGGGCTATATGAGACTGAATGACTATTCATTCTCAACAGGCATCCTGCTGGTGATCCTCGGTATCTGCGGCCTGCTTTCCGCACCGAGGCTTGTCTATCTGCAGGATACGGTATTCTCGCTGCTGACGCTGGTTGCCGGCGTTTACTTCCTGCAGTGCATGATCCAGTTCATCCGCCTCAATGCCGGGGCGTGGATCCTGGAGATGATCGCTGCCATGCTGGCAATCGCATCATCCCTGATTGGTCTGCTGAACGGCAGAGCGGTGCTGAACCGCATCAGCGGTTTTGTGCCCTGGGCACTGCTGATTTCATCCGGCTTTGCCGTGATCAGCGTTCTGCTTTCGGCAATGCTTGTGCATGCATACCGCAGAAGAATGGAACAGGCGGAAAAGGAAGCCATTCAGCGGATGAAGGAAGAGGAGGAAAAGGCAAGACAGCGCACCGAAGCCGCAATGAATCAGAATGCACAAGAGCAGACGGAACAGAGCTGATTGGCGCTTGTATCCGTCAGAAAAAGATTATATAATTTCTGCCGTAAACAACATTTGATGACGGAGAGAGTTCTGAGGGAACTGGTACAGCGACAATGGTCTGGTGAAAGCATTGGCGGGGAAATCAGAAACGGACACTCCCGAGAAGGAACCCTGAAACAAAGTAGGGGCTCCCGTATTCCGCGTTAAGGAAAAAGCGTGCATGGAAACATGCAAACTAAGGTGGTACCGCGCTTCAGGCGTCCTTGGACAAGGACGCTTTATTATTTTTACAGGAGGTAAGCAGGATGAGCTATCAGACACCGAGAGGAACATACGACATTCTTCCCGAAGAGGCAGGCAAATGGCATGATCTGGAACGTGTGATCCGCGAAAAGACAAAGCTGTACAGATACCGTGAGATCCGTACGCCGTATTTCGAAGACACAGCTGTCTTCAAAAGAGAAAACGACAGCAGCGACATGGTGAACAAGGAGATGTACACATTCACCATGGGAAATGATTCCCTGACGCTGCGTCCGGAAGGAACCGCAGGCGTGATCCGCGCCTTTGACCAGCACAAGCTGTACGGTTCCATGGAAATGCCCGCAAGGCTGTACTATGTCGGCGCCATGTTCCGTCATGAGCGTCCCCAGAAGGGAAGACAGAGACAGTTCACGCAGTTCGGTGTGGAAAACATCGGTGCGAAAACACCGGAGATCGATGCCGAGACAATTGCTCTGGGCTATGACATCGTCAAGGCAATGGATATTTCCAGCGTCAAGGTGCTGATCAACACACTCGGCGATGACGCATCCCGCGCGGCATACAGAAATGCCCTGAAGGAATACTTCGCGCCGTATCTTGATGAACTGTGCGGCGACTGCCACAGAAGATATGAACAGAACCCGCTGCGCATTCTCGACTGCAAGGTCGACCATGACAAAGAGTTCATGAAAGGCGCGCCGCGTCTTTCCGACTATCTGAACGAGGAAAGCAGAGCCTACTTTGATCAGGTCCTGAAGTGCCTTGACAGACTGGGGATTCCCTACGAGATCGATGAGAAGCTTGTCAGAGGTCTTGACTACTATACGCATACAGTATTCGAAGTCGTTTCCACGCGTCCGGATTCCGGTGCCCAGGCAACCGTGTTCGGCGGCGGCAGATATGACAACTTCGTATCCTATTACGGTGGACCGGACATGAGCGGCATCGGCTTCGCAATCGGTATGGAACGACTGATCCAGCTGGCGGAAGCGGAAGGCCACGATTTCAGGGAAAACGAGACAGCCGACGTGTATGTGATCGGACTTGGCCAGGTCGGCAGCGAAGTGCTTGCGACTGTCCAGCAGCTGCGTGCAGCCGGCTTTGCGGCAGAGGCAAACCTTGTACCGCGTTCCCTGAAGGCGCAGTTCAAGAGCGCTGACAGATGCGGTGCTTCAAGCATCGTGATCCTCGGCGAGGATGAAGTGAAAAACGGAACCGTCAATATCAAGCGTTCCGGTGAGAAAGAACAGCAGACAGTAAAGCGCGAGGAACTCGTCAGTCTGCTGAAAGAATGGAAGGGGAGATAAACATGGAAAGAACATGCGGTAACGGAACCCTGCGCATCAGTGACGAAGGAAGAGAAGTCACACTGATCGGCTGGGTCGCAAAACGCAGAAATCTCGGTTCCCTGGTCTTCATTGACCTCAGGGACCGCTCCGGCATTGTGCAGATCACATTCGATGAGACGATGGCGGAAAAGGTAAAGGATGTCCGCAACGAGTACATCCTGCAGGTAAAGGGCACTGTCGTAAAGAGAAGCGCTGCCAACCCGAAGATGGCAACCGGCGAAATCGAAGTGCTCGCGAAGGAAGTCGTGATTGTCAACAGCGCCGAGACAGCGCCGATCGAGATCGCCGATGATTCCTCCACAAACGAGGACACAAGACTGAAATACAGATACCTGGATCTGAGAAGACCGGTACTGCAGAAGAATATGATCCTGCGCCACAAGGTATGCATGGTCGCGAGAAAAGTCCTGGATGAAAAGGGATTCATTGAAATCGAAACACCGATCCTGGCAAGAAGCACACCGGAAGGCGCAAGAGACTACCTGGTTCCTTCCAGAATTTACAACGGAAAGTTCTGGGCTCTGCCGCAGTCACCGCAGATCTACAAGCAGCTGCTGATGATCTCCGGCATGGAGAAATACTTCCAGATCGCAAGATGCTTCCGTGATGAAGACCTGCGTGCTGACCGTCAGCCGGAATTTACCCAGATCGATATCGAAATGAGCTTCGGTGATGAGGATACAGTCTTTGCGACTGTTGAAGATCTGATGAAGGCAATCTTCAAAGAAACGATCAATGTTGATCTTGAAGACAGATTTGTTCGTCTGACATGGGATGAGTGCATGAAGCGCTATGGCAGCGACAAGCCGGATCTGCGCTACGGCAATGAGATCATCGATCTCACGGATCTCTTCAGAGAGAGCGAGTTCCAGGTATTCCGCTCTGTCGCAGACGCAAACGGCGTCATCGGCTGCGTGAAGTTTGAAAATGCCGCTGACAAGTACAGCAGAAAGGGACTCGACAAGCTTCAGGACTTCGTCAAGCACGGCTTCCGTGCCAAGGCGCTTGCCTATCTGAAGATGGAAAACGGAACCCTGACAGGCTCTGTCGTCAAGCCGCTGAGCGATGCGGAAAAGCAGGCTGTATGCGACAAGCTCGGACTCAAGGACAATGATCTGGTTCTGATCATCGCCGATCAGCCGAAGATCGCACTGCCGGCACTGGGCGCACTGCGTGTCAGACTTGCCCATGAGCTCGAGCTGATTCCTGAGAATGTATACAAGTTCCTGTGGGTTACGGACTTCCCGATGTTTGAATACAGCGAAGAAGAAAACAGATGGGTCGCTGCCCATCATCCGTTTACAGCACCGAAGGAAGAGGACGTTGAACGTCTGTTCTCCGATCCGGGTTCTGTATCCTCACGTGCCTATGACCTTGTTCTCAACGGCTATGAGCTGCTCAGCGGATCGATCCGTATCCATGATCAGGAACTGCAGGAGAAGGTATTTGAAGCAATCGGCCTCACAATGGAGAAGGCAAGAGAGCGCTTCGGATTCTTCCTTGACGCATTCCGCTACGGCACACCGCCGCATGGAGGAGTGGGTATTGGTCTGGAAAGACTGGTCATGGTTCTTGCCGGAACTGACAACATCCGCGATGTTGTCGCATTCCCGACAACAAACAGCTCCCTGGATCTGATGAGCGATGCGCCGAACGTCGTCGACAAGGCACAGCTCGATATCCTCGGCATTGAAATAAGCAATAAGGATAAAGACTAACCGTCTGCGTGTCAAGACTGTTATTGAATAATCCTGATGCTATAATGAGTTCAGCCGGAGGACCACATATTTTTCCTACATAGTGATATAAGGGAATCCTGACTGGAGAATCCTGTGTTGAATACCCGGTACGGCCGGGGATCCTGACGGATGACCATGGATACCCACCTCTACATAAGAGGGAACATATCAACCCTTCGGCTTCATTGAAAGATATTGAAAAACACGTTAAAATAACGCTGTTGTGAAAAGATAGGTGGTGTAACAATTATGACAACATTCTGGTCAAGTCTCCTGTGGTTCATTGCCGGCGCAGTTGTTGCGGCAATCGCCACATTCCTTCTCTCCAAAAAGTATTTTGAAAAGCAGATCCGTGAACATCCTCCGATCGATGAGAAGATGGTCCGCGCCATGTTCCTGCAGATGGGCAGAAAACCCAGTGAAGCCCAGATCCGCCAGGTTATGCGCAATCTGACAAAGTAAAATAACAGACACAATCTGATCCTTTCCGGAGACGGAAAGGATTTTTCTTTGAAAACTACTTAACCGGTTTTCAAAAACACCTGTTTTTATATGTAATTTAGGTTTATAATTATTGAAGCAAAACAGGAGGACATATGACTACAGAAAACAAAAAGGTTTTCGAAGCGATGGACGGTAATACTGCTACTGCGCATTCTGCGTACGCATTTACGGAAGTAGCCGGTATTTATCCCATCACGCCATCCTCACCGATGGCAGAACACGTTGACGACTGGGCTACAGCCGGTCGCAAAAACGTATTCGGCGACAAAGTAAAGGTCGTCGAA
The DNA here is from genome assembly GCA_900320455.1 of uncultured Erysipelotrichaceae bacterium. GTDB lineage: Bacteria > Bacillota_I > Bacilli_A > Erysipelotrichales > Erysipelotrichaceae > Bulleidia. The sequence goes on from ONSK01000091.1 coordinate 20,883, forward strand.
ATGCAGGCTGAAGGCGGTGCCGCAGGTGCTGTTCACGGCGCACTCCAGGCAGGTTCTCTGGCAGCTACATTCACAGCTTCCCAGGGCCTTCTGCTCATGATTCCTAATCTGTACAAGTTAAAGGGCGAACTTCTTCCGGGCGTTGTACACGTTGCCGCAAGATCTCTCGCTACACACACACTGAGTATCTTCGGTGACCATCAGGACGTCTACGCTTGCCGCCAGACAGGTATGGTCATGATGTGCTCTCATTCCGTTCAGGACTGTATGGACCTCGCAGGTGCTGCTCACCTGATCGCGATTGACGGTTCCGTACCTGTCATGCACTTCTTCGATGGTTTCCGTACATCCCACGAAGTAGACAAGATCGAAGTCATGGACTATGACTTCCTCAAGAGCCTGCTTCCGATGGACAAGCTGGAAGCTTTCCGCAAGAAGGCACTGAACCCGCACACAAACCCGATTACACGCGGCGGTTCCCAGAACGACGATATCTACTTCCAGGCTGCTGAAGCGCAGAATGAGCACTACGAGGCAGTACCGGATATTGCTGCGAAGTACTTCAAGGCTATCTCCGACCATACAGGACGTG
>ONSK01000008.1 GCA_900320455.1 uncultured Erysipelotrichaceae bacterium
CACTGCCTTGAAATCCGGCATGGATCTGTGCTTCTATCAGAATTTCAAACTGTCATACTTTGGTACTTGACATCGGAACCAGTTTAAACTGACGGTAGGTTGCCGTGATGTAGAATCTTCCTCCGTCATAGCTGATATCCGGTGCCCAGTATCCTCTGCCGCTTTCCAGTGTTCCAAGCTGTGACCATGCGGGATTCATGACGGCGTGTCCGATGATCTGCCAGTGCACAAGGTCTTTTGAATGAGAAATCGGAATGCAGGGGAAGAAGATAAATGAGGAATTGACCATGTAATAGTCATCATTCACCCTGATGATGGAAGGATCTGGGAAGAAAAAGAATCCCGGAGGATTCTCATTCAGGTTTATTGACCATTTCACTTTCGTAGAACAGCGGCAGAAGGGTATATCCCTGGCTGCGCAGTCCGTCGATGATTTCCGGCAGCGCTGCCAGCGTGTTTCCGCTGTAGTCATGCATCAGCACAACCAGCACCTTCCGGTTATTCGTGTGATTCAGAACATTGTCGCGGTATTCATCCGGCGTCATCATCGCCACACCGTCGCCGGTTGCGATATTCCAGTCGATCCAGCCGTATCCGAGCTTTTTCAGTTCCCCGAAGACGCCGTCGCCAAGTCTTTTGGCAGTATTGGATCCGCCCGGGAAGCGCAGGATGTTCGTTGTAATACCCAGTTTGTTCTGGATGAATTCCCTGTTTTTGACGACATCGGCGATGAAGTAATCCACACCTCTGTAGATGCCGTTCTTGATTCTGTGGGAATAGGTGTGATTGGCGATCGTATGACCTTCGTCATAGACTCTGTGATACAGTTCGTCCATGCCTTCGGAAGTTCTTCCAAGCTGGAAGAATGTGGCCTGCACATCTTTTTCCTTCAGCACGTCGAGATACCTTCCGGTTGTCTTTACATACGGACCGTCATCGAATGTGAGATAAGCGATCTTCTGTTCCGATGATCCATGCAGTACCTGTTCTTCCAGTTTCTTGCATGTGCTGTAATATTCCTGTTTCCGGTTCTCCAGAACAGTATCCAGATGATTCAGTTCCTCAAGCTTTGCCTGCTTTTCGGCAATGGAGGCATCCATGCTTTCCTTTGCTTTCAATACTTCATCCTTTTCCTGTTCCAGCACCTGGATCCGTGATGAGACTTCGTTCTTTTCCTGATTGATCCGATAGAAGAAGAACCCTGCCGCGATCAGCCATACCGCGAGCAGTGCCGGGATCAGTTTGAAAGCAATGCCTGAAGTTTTTCTGTTCTCTGACTCCATACTTCACACGCCTCCACGATTCCTTTTTTCTCTTCTGTCAAAGATGCGATCTCCGCATCCTTCTGCGCAGCTTCCTGTTCTTTGGAAGCGAGTTCATCTTTCAGTGTCTGTGTTTCCTGTACCAGCTTTGTTTCGGTTTCTTTCAGTTCATTGATGTTCTGATAAGAAAGGAAGATATAACCGGAAAACAGAACAAGCAGCACTGCCAATACTCCGTATAGTTTTTTCATATGCGTACCTCTGAAATCCAATGCAATATTATAGACCCCTTTCTGCATTCTGTCCGCACAGTCATCTGATTTCACGGTAAAATGTTCTTAGCAATATAAGGAGAACATCATGGCAAAAACATTCCCGGAAGGATTCCTCTGGGGCGGCGCGACAGCTGCCAACCAGTTTGAAGGAGGATGGAATGAGGGCGGAAAAGGATGGTCTGTCTCAGACGCTGCCCGTTCCCATCTCGACGTCGACGTACAGGATTACGCAAAGCAGAACGAAGTGCTGATGAAGGACATCGAAGAAGCACTGGCCAATCCTGATGATCTTGTGCATTATCCGAAACGCCACGGTTCTGATTTCTATCATCACTGGAAAGAAGATATCGCACTGCTTGCGGAAATGGGATTCAAGGTATTCCGCATGTCCATTGCCTGGTCACGCATTTTCCCGAAGGGCGATGAAGACACACCGAACGAGGAAGGTCTGCAGTTCTATGACAATGTGTTCAATGAACTGAAGAAGTACAATATTGAACCGCTCGTGACCATTTCCCACTATGAACCGCCTCTGCATCTTTGTCTGGAATATGACTGCTGGTATAACAGGAAGACAATTGATTTCTTCATGAACTTCACCAGAACGATCGTTGACAGATACAAGGACCGTGTGAAGTACTGGCTCACATTCAATGAAGTGGATTCCATGATCCGTCATCCGTATACAACAGGCGGGCTGATCCGTGACAGATTTGAAGGAAAGAACTGGGAAGAGATCATCTTCCAGTCCATGCATCATCAGTTTGTCGCCAGCGCTCTTGCGACAAAGTACATTCATGAGAATGAACCCGGCGCAATGGTCGGCTGTATGCTCACAAAGCTGACGTACTATCCGTATACATGCAAACCGGAGGATGTCCTGGAAGCCCAGCAGAGAATGCGCAGCACATACTGCTACAGCGATACCCAGGTATTCGGTGAATACCCGGCATACCTTCTGGCAAGATTCCGCAACCATGGCCTGAACATTGTCATGGAAGAGGAAGACCTGAAGGTCATGAAGGAATATCCTGTTGACTTCATTTCTTTCTCCTACTACAGCTCCAGCTGTGTCGCCAAGGACACGGAAGGCCTGCAGACAACTGCCGCAAATACCGTCACTGCGATCAAGAATCCGTATCTGAAGGCAAGTGAATGGGGATGGCAGTCTGATCCGATTGGTCTGAGAGTTTCGCTGGTGGATCTGTATGACAGATACAGAAAGCCGCTGTTCATTGTTGAAAACGGACTCGGTGAGAAAGAAGAACTAATTCCGGACGGAAACGGATCGTATACCGTGGATGATCAGGGTCATATCGATTACTACAAGGGACACTTCAAGGCTATGTATGACGCGATCACCGAGGATGGCGTTGAACTGCTCGGCTATACGACATGGGCATGCATTGACCTGGTATCCGAATCCACAAAGCAGATGTCCAAGAGATACGGCTTCATCTATGTGGACTGCGATGACTACGGCAGCGGAACCTTCAACAGATACCGCAAGAAGAGCTTCTGGTGGTACAAAGACATCATTGCCTCCAACGGCGCAAAGCTGTTCGAAGAAGAATGATCACACAGGCTGTGCAGAAAAGTGTACAGCCTTTTTCAATGCAAATGTATTACAGCTTCCCTGTTGTATAATTGAGAAAGTGGGAGGTATGTATGAATCAGATCAGATGTCCGCACTGCGGAGAAATATTCACCATTGATGAGACCAATTACAATTCCATCGTCAAGCAGATCAGAGATCATGAGTTCAAGGAGGAAATGGACAGAAGACTGAAAGAGATGCAGTCAGCCATGGAATCCAGAATGGAGCTCATCTCCTCAAAGAACCAGACAGAAGCCCAGAAGGCGATTGCCGAAAAGGACCGTGAACTGGCAGAAGTAAAACATAAGCTGGAACTTGCGGATTCCGAATATGGCGCAAAGATCAGCGAACAGCTGGCAGAGAAAGACAGAGAATATGCGGATCTTCAGAAACAGGTCGAGATCCTGAAGAACCAGCTTGCCCATGCGGAAGAAGACAGGGAAAGCGCGGTGCGTGAGACAATCGCGAAGAAAGAAAAAGAATCCCTGCAGGAAATCAGCGGTCTGAACCAGAAGATCAGCGATCTGCAGAATGAAATCAAAACCAGTGAAGTCCGAAACAAGGCTGAGCTTGCGGCAGAACTGGAAAAGAAGAACACCCAGGTGGCAGTTCTTCAGAACAGACTGGATGCCAAGGAACAGGAGAAACAGCTGGAAATCGACAAGGCCATCTCTGAAATCATACGGAAGAAGGATGCTGAGATCCAGGACTACCGCGTGCAGCTGGAAACACAGAAGAACGAAGCACAGCTGAAACAGGAAAGCCTGAAAGCGGGCTTTGCGGAAACCATCGCCGCCAAGGACAGAGAGATTGCCAACCAGAAAGAACTGGTCGAACAGTACAAGGACTTCAAGGCAAGACAGTCCACCAAGATGGTCGGAGAATCCCTGGAACAGCACTGTTCCTATGAATTCAACAGAAACAGAATGGCAATGTTCCCGAACGCATACTTTGAAAAGGACAACGACGCGAGAACCGGATCCAAGGGAGACTTTATCTTCAGGGATAAGGATACAGACGGAACAGAGATCATCTCCATCATGTTCGAGATGAAGAATGAGAATGAAACAACAGCCACCAAGCACAGAAATGAAGACTTCTTCAAGGAACTGGACAAAGACAGAAACGAGAAGGGATGCGAATACGCGATTCTTGTCTCCCTGCTGGAAAAGGACAATGACCTGTACAATGAAGGCATTGTGGACGTGTCATACCGCTATCCGAAGATGTATGTGATCCGCCCGCAGTTCTTCATTCCGATCATTACGATCCTGCGCAACGCAGCGCTCAATTCCGTGCAGTACAAGAGACAGCTGATGATTGAAAAGAACAACAACCTGGATATCACGCACTTTGAGGATAATATGAATGCCTTCAAGGATGCCTTCGCGAGAAACTATGATCTCGCATCA
>ONSK01000180.1 GCA_900320455.1 uncultured Erysipelotrichaceae bacterium
GAAACAAAGGACAGGGAGAATGCCGGTACCTTGTTTCTGGAGAAATAGGATTCAATCTTCTTCCGGAATTCCTTTTCCGAAGTGAAAGAGGAATCAATCGTGATAAAGGAGTTGTTGATGTTGTTGGCGAACATCTGACGCTCCACGGAGATTGCCTCTTCCAGCGTATTTGCCGTGTTGCTTAAGAGAAGCGGATGCATTCTTCTGGTGCTTTTATATCTGTGCAGCAGCACTGAGTCGCTGCAGTCGAGAAAGAGAACCTGTACGGAAAAGTTCTGTCCGTCAAGAGCCTGCAGGAAATGCGGAAAATCTCCGGCTGAGGTAGCCAGAGCGACATAGTTGTATCTCGGATCCGTACTGGTATCCACGATTCTTGTAAAGTCTGTTGCCAGCATCACCGGCAGGTTGTCGATGACATGATATCCCATGTCCTCAAGCATGCGCATCGCCGTGCTTTTGCCTGCGCCGCTCATTCCGCTGACAAGTATGACCCGCTTATTTTCCTGCATTCCGGTTCTCCATTTTCTGATCAGTACATCTTTCTTCTGTCCGGTCCCAGGTTATCGCAGTAGTAGGTAACCATGAAGCCGTCTGTTTCATCTGCCCTGTCGCCTTCCAGCATGCACTGGCGCATTGCCTCTTCAATGACAGGCGCATCCGCTTTGCGGCTGCCTGTCAGCTTCTGCAGTTCATCCCGGCTGGTTTCAAGTGCATTGAATCCGTTCCGGTTGTATTCCTCTTTCCGGAAACGGATGATCTGTTCATATTCAAGCTGTTCCATTGTTTATGTCCTTTCGTATGACCATTCATGATCGGCCGTCAGAATCTCTTCCAGTTCACTGATGTCACTGATGACATAGTTGGGAGAAGCGTTTTCCACTTCCTCGCGCTTGCTTTCATCTGAGATGAAGCCGATCGCGCAGACACCTGCGGCTTTCGCGGCTTCCACATCGGAGGCATTGTCGCCGATGTAGATGCAGTTGTCATGTCCTTGTTTCAGTTTTCTGCATGTATAGAGAATGCCGTCCGGTGACGGTTTGGGATCCTCATACAGATCTCTGCCGCAGATTGCGCCGAAGAACGAGAGACCAAGCTGACGCAGCCATGATTCGCAGGAACCTGTCATTCTTGAGGAGACGATTCCCATGAGATAGCCGTCCTGCCACAGTGAGAACAGTGTTTCCTTTGTATGCGGGAACAGGGATACTTCCGAACTCCAGGAGAATGATTCCTGGTATTTTCTGTATTCTTCCGCCATCTGATCAGGATCCTGGTCAGGGAACAGTTCCTTCATTGTTTCCTTCAGGGGCGGTCCGAAGACATATTTCTGTTTTTCCGGTGTGAAGTCTTCCGGATCTCCGTATTTCAGAAACAGGTATTTAAAGCACTGCAGGACCATGTTCTTGGAATCCATCAGTGTGCCGTCAAGATCAAACAGAATGACCGGACGGCGCGGTTCTTTCCTTCTTATATAAATATAAAGGAAGAAACCGAACAGCTCCATGACGATTGCCTCGGGCAGAATGTTTGCGGCATAGGCATCCAGTTTGAAGATATACGCCGCTAAGCGCTCCAGTCCCAGCAGCATGATTCCGGCGGAAGCAACATCTCCTCTTCTTCTGCCGATGTGCCAGGGTCTTACAACAAACCACAGCAGCAGGAAGAATACCGCATCCATCGCAAGAACGATACCGAGCTTTGGATCCGCGTACAGCCTTCCTGTTCTTGTGATGAGGCCGAACAGAACAACACACGGCATCAGCACATCCGCCGTGCGGAAGAATGACATTCTTCTCCTTCTTGTGTAGAAGAATGCCGCGATCAGGATTCCCGCAGTCATGCCGAGCAGATCGAAGCCGCCGTCGCTGATTGCGAAGATATACGGCGTATACTTGGCATATTCCGCGAAGTCCTCAATGACCCAGAACAGTCTGCCGCCGATCATCCCGGCGATCATGCACAGAATCAGAAGATCATCGCATGTCTCTTCGCCATAGCCATGTTTCTTCATCTGCCGCACCATCAGAAGATATGCGCTGATAATGCCGATCAGAAGTGATACCGCATACCAGCGCACTGACAGGCCGCCGACTGTAAAAAATGTATTGCCGTCAGGAAAAAACTTCATTTTGTCACCTCTGCAAATCTGCGGAATCTGTTGCGGATCTCATCGGCTGTATCATAGCCTTTCTCCTTCAGACGGAAGTTCGTTACCGCGGATTCAACCAGAACTCTGACATTTCGTCCGGCACTGATCGGCAGAACGATTGTCGGAATCATGACGTCAAGAATCTTTGTATAGCGTTCCAGCTCATCGCCGATTCTGTCATATTCAACCTCGTGGTTGAACGGAACCAGGCTGATGACCAGATCTATCTGTGTTTCATCGGATAACGCGGATGCGCCGAACATCTTCTCCACATCGATGATGCCGATGCCTCTGATTTCCAGAAGTCCCTTGAGGATATCCGGGGCATGTCCGTAGATATCGTTGTGGATATGCTGAACATCCACTCTGTCATCGGAAATCAGAACATGTCCTGCTCTGATCAGCTCCAGAGCTGTTTCTGATTTGCCCATGCCGCTTTCTCCGACCAGCAGCACACCGACGCCGTATACATTCAGAAGAACGCCGGACATCGTATCCTCGGGTGAAAGCTTCTCATCAAGATACGTGATCAGATCTGTGATCAGGCGGTATGTTTCCAGTGATGTACGCAGCACCGGGAAGTTGTTTGACTGCGCCACCTGTTTCAGAATCGGCGGCAGCTCCATGTTTTTCGTGATGATTATTGCCGGTGTCAGACCGTCCATCAGCATCGGAAATCTCTCCCACTGATCTGCCTCTGACATCGTTTTAATGAACTCAGTTTCTTTGGATCCGATGACAACGATACGCCTCGGTTCCGTCTTTTTGTAATAACCGCACAGCTCAAATCCGGGACGGTTGATATCCGGAACAACAGTCCATCTGTCCAGTGCGTGATCATCTCCCGTCAGCTGTTCGAATTTAAAGAAATCAACGATCTCTCTGATCGTAACTTTTTTATCGTATTTGAATTCAGGCATAGATAGCCTCCCTGATATTTGCCATTATATCATAAGCATTGTTTCCCATTGCGTACGGATTCAAAAAGCTGATGATAATGTATATGCCAAAGCAAAACCCCGCTTCTTGCGGGGTTAACTCATACTGCTGAGAAATACATATTCCCGGAATACTGCGGCAGTGATACCGGCTTCAGCATTTCTTTTAACCTGCAGCTGTGCCATTCGTATACCACTCCGACAGCATCCGGGTTTCGATGCACTGCGGGTGAAGATACTTTGACAGCCATAAGATAATCACAGACTGATACTGTATCCTGAAATACCTTTTTGAATCGAGGCTACACTTTCTGTAAACGATACATGTCCCATCCAATCAGTATCAGAGCAAATGCAATAAAATCTGTGGATATGACACATGCGGCAAGTGTGTTTCCAAATAATGCCCAGTCAGCACTTCC
>ONSK01000043.1 GCA_900320455.1 uncultured Erysipelotrichaceae bacterium
ATCACAACGTTTGCGCCGCCCTGCAGAAGACGCAGTGTGATATCAAATCCAAGACCGGATGAGCCGCCTGTGACAATGGCGGTCTTTCCTTTCACGCTGAACATTTCCTCAAACGGACGCGCTTTCTGGATATATCCTTCAAGCATCGATTTATCGCCTGGTGTAAATGGCATAATACATGTTCCTCCTCATGATCAAAATGATATTCCCGGGATTGAATACATCTTTATTCTAGAAAGGGGAGAACACTGCGGAAAGGCTGATATCCTTGGTTTTATAAAAGTGTTTACCGGACAATTTGCCGTACGAAGAAAACAGCACTTTTCAAAATGGATGTCCTGAAAAACAGTATGAAAAGCCGGGTTATCCGGATCATCATTCAAAATGTCAGATAATAGCATTTCAGACACCTACAAAATGATGTGCACTGTACTATAATGAAATCAGGAATAGAAACATATGAAGCTGAATGCCGGCATACTCGCTCATGAGCTGCAGAAAAAATATAAAGTGACAATGAAGGGAAGCTTTGAGAAGTCCCTTGTTCTTTCGCGTCCGGAATTCTATATGGACGGGGAGGACATCTTCCTGAAGAATACCCTGTATCTTGCGACAGCGGAGCATCTTCCGAGAAGACCGCAGATCCGCAGCGGGGCGGTGCTTGTATGCATCGGCGAAGCGATTCATCTGAAATATTATGAAGAGCGTCTGTGTCTGATCACAATCCGCTCAAAAGCCGATTTCTTCCGTGTCTATCAGTATATTCAGAGCATCTATGACCGCTATGATGCATGGGAGCGCATGCTTTACGGCAATCTGCTGGAAGGCGGGGATCTGAAGAAAATCATTACCGGCTCATCTGAGATCTTTGAAAAACCTGCGTTCCTGCTGGACAGCTCCTTCCGCTTCCTGGCAGCCAGCGCGGATACCGCCGAAGTGCCGACAGCGGAACCTTCCGGCAGCGGCATGCTGAAATCAGAAGCACTTTCCTCGTTCCTTACGGCATCGGAAATGATGACGGAGAAACACGGCGCCATTCTTCTGGATATCGAAGGAAACCGGACACTGTGCGTGAATCTCTTTGACAGAGAAGGTGCCTATGCCGGATGTCTTGTGTTCCTTTCCGGGGATGAGGGTTTCAGCAGCGGCGAAGAGAAACTGGCAGAATTCCTGGCTTCAATGCTGGAAAAGGCAGTCGAAAAAGACCCGGATGGATTCAATGACGAACAGGCTTCCATCCGGTCTGTGATGCGCACCCTGATCGAGGAACAGCCGATTTCCCCGTCACAGCGCGTTGTGCTGAATGCGGCCAATCACAGAACCGCTTATCTGTGCGTATGCATGCAGTTTACCGACAGATACAGCAGGATCCCGCAGGGATATGTATGCGACGTGTTCGAGGAAACCTTCCCGGAATCCAGCGCATTGAAAACAGATGACGGCATGATCTGCTTTATGAATGTGCAGAAATATGCGGATGCTTCGGTTTCCGTGCTGAAAGAGAAGACAGGTAAAGGCCTGAAGGGATTTGCGGATGCGATGCATCTGCAGGCAGGGGTATCTGATGCCTTTACGGATCTCTTCAATATCCGCCTCCATTACCGCCAGGCGCTTGCCGCGCTGGAAAACGGTCAGCTGATGAATCCCGGCACAAGCGTTTTCTTCTTCAGCGATTACGCGCTGGATGAAATGATACTGAATTCCCTCGGCGATATGCCGGCAGAGGCATATTTTCCAAGAGGCCTGAAAGAAATCCTTTCGCATGATGAATCGTCCGGTGTGTCGTATCTTGAAACACTGAAGGTGTTCCTGGAGGAGAATCTTTCATTCACCTCTGCCGCCAGAAGGCTGTATATCCACCGCAGCACGCTGATTGACAGAATCGAAAGAATCGAAAAGGAACTGGAAATCGATCTGAAGGATCCCCGGCAGCGTCTTCTGCTGGAAATCATCCTCAGAGCGATGGAAATCGAAAATACCCTGACACATGAAAAGCAGATGCCCTGACGGACATCCGCTTTTTTGAAATTACTTGGAGCAGGCTCTGAGATCTCTGTCGAGTTCTTCCGCATGAGCTGCGACTTCCGCGGACTCAGGATAGCTGAGAAGCTTGCGGTATGTGAGAGCGCCGACGAGCTTCATTCTCGGATCCTTTGTGGAACCCGGAGCGTACTTCTCCATGACTGCTCTGCCTTCTTCGGAACGCATGATTTCCTTGATCTTTGAATCCAGTGATAATGCCATAATTTCCTCCTGTTTTTTAAAATAATTATGTTTTTGAATTCCTTCCCGGGATTTCACCCATATCATAGCGTTATGCAGACAGCTGTCATATCCGCATAAGTAATGCTTTTTATCCGGTGAGAACCGCCGATTTGCGGTATTTGTGTACTGATATCCTCTGATTTGCGGATGGCACAGGCGTCATAAACGGATATACTGGAAGTGAAAGAAAACACAGGAGAAACTATCATGTCAGAACTGATCAATGAAGGCATCATTCAGTTTTCCGAAGCATCTGCTTCAAAGGATCCGGTGCCGGGCGGCGGAGGCGTCAGTGCTCTTGCCGGTTCGCTTGCGGCATCGCTTGCGGAAATGGTGACCAATCTCACCATCGGAAAGAAGAAATTTCTGGAATATACCGAAGAGCTGACAGCTCTGAAAGAAGAAGCTGACAGTCTGAGAAAACAGCTTCTGGAATGCATACAGAAAGACGCAGACGCGTTCGCGCCTCTTGCGGCGGCGTATTCTTTGCCGAAGGACAGCGAAGGATATGCGGAGAAGATGGAAGCGTGCCTGAGGACCGCTGCCGAGCCTCCGTATCTGATCATGAAGCTGTGCGTCCGCGTCATTGAGATGGATGAGCGGCTGGCAGTGATCGGCTCAAAGCTGGCGGTTTCCGATGCGGCGACATCAGCTGCCCTGGCGAGAGGCGCGCTGTATGGCGGCTATATCAATGTGACGGTCAACACCAGACTGATGAAAGACAGAGAGTATGCCGCAAAGATCGACGCGGAAACAAAGGAACTTGCGGAAACATACGGCAGAAAAGCCGATCAGGTATTTGAAGAGATCCAGAGGAGGCTGACAAATGGCTGAATTATTAAAGGGAAAGCCGGTGGCGGATGCCATTACGGCAAAGTGCTCTGAAAAGGCGAAGGAACTGCGTGAGAAAGGCATTGTTCCGTGTCTGGCGATTCTCAGAGTCGGCGAGAATGACGCTGATATCTCTTATGAAAGAGGAGCGATGAAGCGCTGTGCTTCCGCTGATGTGGAAGTCAGAAACGTCATCCTGCCGAAGGACGTGAGCCAGGAGGCATTTGATGAAGCACTGGAAGCTTTGAATCATGATGACAGCGTGCACGGCATCCTGATGTTCCGTCCGTTGCCGAAGCATCTGAACAGTGAGAAGGCAAGAAACATGATTGCCCCGGAAAAGGATATCGACGGCTGCACCGACGGATCGCTGGCAGGGGTGTTCACCAATACACCGAAAGGCTTTGCGCCGTGCACTGCCCAGGCAGCGATTGAGATCCTTGATTACTACGGCATTGAAATCAGCGGAAAGAACGTTACCGTTCTGGGCAGATCGCTCGTTGTCGGCAAGCCTCTCGCGCTGCTTCTGATGAACAGAAACGCGACGATCACCGTCTGCCACCGCAAGACCGTCGACACACAATCGATAGCCCGCAAAGCTGACATCGTGGTCGCAGCCATCGGCGAAGCCGAAAATATTACCGCGCAGTATCTGCGGGAAGGGCAGTATGTCATCGATGTCGGTATCTCCTGGAATGAAGCGAAAGGAAAGCTGTGCGGCGACGTCCTCTTCGAGGAGGCGGAACCGCTTGTCAAAGCCATCACACCGGTGCCGGGAGGCGTCGGATCCGTTACAACATCCGTTCTTGTCAGCCATGTGATCGAAGCCGCATGCCGCATGAACGGGATCCGCTGAAAAAGGAGAAGAACATGACAGGAATCAAAGGAACAATGGACGCTTACATCGAAGGATTTGACTGGGGATGCGGCGTCACGAAGCTCTATCTGCATCTTGACAGTCCGCTCGCAGAACTGAAGGCGGATGATGTCAGAGTCCTTGAAAAGAAGAAGACAACAGATTTCACGGATGTTCCGGCATTCCCGGTCATTGATACGGAATCATACAGAACGGTGCTTGGGGCATATCTTGTGGATGAGGAAGGCAGAAAGACGGAAGATCCCTCAAAAGAAGCAGTGATCACGATGGCAGCTTCTCCTTCGGAAGGCTCACCGCTGCTGTTCAATATGCATACCCAGTTCAATACCTGGTCAGATCCCTATGAACTGCATATTTCCATCAAAGGACAGGAAACAGAAATCGATCCCGTCTTTAAGAACAAAACCACGTCGGCTGATATGTTCAAAGAGGATACGTTCAAAGCATCTGATGGAATCTCTTACAGATATGTGCACTTCGAACCGGAAGGCGGCTCTGACGTCACCCTGGTGTGGCTGCATGGTCTTGGTGAAGGCGGCACTGAGAACACTGATCCGTATGTGACGGTTCTTGCGAACAAGGCTGCTGTCTTTGCCCAGGAAAACTTCCAGAAGAACGTCGCGAAAGTCAATGTGCTTTCACCGCAGTGTCCGACATACTGGATGGACAATGACGGAAAAAAGGGCAACTTCAAAAATATGACGATCAATGCGGATAACACGTCATACTACACGGATTCTCTGCTGGAACTGATTGAAAAATACAAGGCACTGACCGGTTCGAAGAAAGTGATCCTTGCCGGCTGTTCCAACGGCGGTTTCATGACCATGGTGCTGACGATTGCCCGTCCTGATCTCTTTGATCTCTGCATACCGGTATGTGAAGCGCTGGCAGATAAGGACATCAGCGATGAAGATATTGCGAAGATCAAGGACAAGCCGCTGTACTTTGTCTACTCGGCAGATGATACGACAGTACCTCCGGAAAAGCATGAGATACCGACAATCAGACGTCTGAAGGAGGCAGGTGCTTCCGATCTGCATGCGGCTGTTTCCGAACATGTCTTTGACAAGAGCGGCAGATTCTTTGATAAAGACGGAAAACCGCATCAGTACGCCGGCCACTGGAGCTGGATCGACATGTACAATAACGACTGCGACGCGGATGGACTGAAGGTCTTTGACTTCATCCGAATGCATCTGTGAGCGAAGGAAGGGGACTCCCTTCCTTTTTACATGCATCAATGCCGTTGACAGGAAAAAAGCAGCGGTGCTATCATGTGCCGGAATAACGGAAAGACTTGGGATAAATATGGTCAGAACAGTGAAATTCGGCGGCACATCTCTGGCAGATGCGCAGATGATGAAACGATGCGCGGACATCATTCACAGCGATGCGTCGAGAAGATATATCGTTGTCTCCGCACCGGGGAAACGGAATCCGGAAGATGTCAAAGTGACAGATCTTCTTTACCGCCTGTATGCGGAAAAATACAGCGGACGTGAATACGTGGATACGCTGTATCAGATCCGTGACCGCTTTGAGGAAATGATCTGCGATCTCGGCATCGCCTTTGATCTTTCAGCGGAAATGGAAGAAATCCGCACCGGACTGGAACATCTGCCCGGCAGCGACTGGCTGGCTTCCAGGGGAGAATATCTGAACGCGAAGATCTTTGCGGCATATCTGGGTGTTCCCTTTGTGGATGCGGCTGTTCTCATCCGCATGAAGGCAGATCATACGATGGATGAGGAAGAAACCTACCGCAATGCGGCAGAGGTTCTGAAGCATTATGAATACGCAGTAATACCCGGCTTCTACGGAGCGGATGAAAACGGCAGGATCATCACCTTTACAAGAGGCGGATCCGATGTGACTGGTTCTGTGATTGCCCGGGCAGTGAAAGCGGATCTTTCTGAAAACTGGACGGATGTCAGCGGCGTACTGAGCGCTGATCCGCGTATCGTGAAGAATCCGAAGCGCGTCAGTATGCTCAGCTACAGAGAACTGCGTGAGCTTTCCTATATGGGCGCATCCGTGCTTCATGAGGATGCCGTATTCCCGCTGAAGAATACCGGCATTCCGATTGAAATCCGCAATACGATGGATCCGGAAGCCGAAGGCACCAGGATTGCGGCGGTCTATCCGTTTGATCGTGACAAACATCTTGTGACCGGTATTGCCGGCAAGAAGGGCTTCTCCAACCTGCAGATTGAAATGGCAATGATGAACTCACAGGTCGGATTCGGGGCAAAGGTGCTGGAAATCTTCGCTGATCACGGCATCTCCTATGAACATACGCCGACATCGATCGATATCATGTCAGTCATTGCGGAAACAGTCTACATGGAATCGTGCCGCAATGAGCTGATTCAGGAAATCAATGAAGCTTTCCATCCTGACCGCATCTTCATCGAGGATGGTCTGGCACTGGTGGCGGTTGTCGGCGAAGGCATCTCCGCCAACGTCGGTGTTGCGGCCAGGGTCCTGCAGAGCATCGCTGACGCGGGAATCAGTGTCAAGATGATCGATGCCGGATGCAGCGAGCTGAACATCATCATCGGCGTCACGGAAGCGGACTATGAAAAAACGATCCGCTCCCTGTACGACAGCCTGGAAGAATATATGCACTAGAAGTATCTGCGGGATACTTCTTTTTTTCATCGGCCGTGAAATCTCTGATAGAATGGAGACGTGAGATTCAGAAGGGGAAAGAAAGTATGGAAATCAGTCTGGAAACACTGCTTCTGGCCGCTTCCAGCGGTGTTCTTGGAACACTGATCGGCGGCATGGAAGCTTTTATCATCTATGGTTTTGTGATTATCGTCCAGACCATTCTCGCCTCGGCAGGCCATGATATGGCATTCTATACCACATATCTTTCAAATCTGGTGTTCCTGCCGGCAGTCATGTTTTCCGCCGCAGTTCCGGCAACTGCCTACGCGGCACGGAAATATGACATTCACGAGTGGGAGATCGACCGCAGCCTCGCGTTTGCGCATGATCCCGTGATTGCTATGATCGGAGCATTTACCGGCGTCATCGGATATCTGCTGTTTGCCTTTGCGGCGAATATGAATCTGCCTCTGGATCACGGCGGCTTTTCGGTTGTCATCGTCGGAACGCTTTCCCGTCTGATCTTCCGCAAACCGCAGAAGATCAACCGCAACGCAAGAATTGTTCTGCGGGATGGGAAACGCTGGCTCTGGGAACTCATCACAACGTCTGTTGTCGCTGCGGCAACTGCCTGGTTTGTGCAGGCAACCGGCATCTCCACTGCCGGATTCATGCTGAGTGCGGCATTATTGATCCTGCAGCTGTTTCCGCGGACACAGTTCTTCCCGACAACCCATCAGATCACGATGGTGGCCGGCCTTGCGGTGCTTGCCAGCGGCAGTATCCCGATTGCGGTGCTGTTTGCTCTGCTTGCACAGCTGATCTTTATCCTGTTCGGCGGTTATCTGAACATGGGATGCGGCGCGCACATTGATCCGCCGGCTGTCGCGATCGTCACCTGCAGCCTGCTGATCTCACTGATCTTCTGAAAGGACAATTATTTATGAACAGTTTTGAAGCAGAATGGATCCTGAGAGTATTGGACGCAGTTGCGGCAGGTGTCGGCATCGGCTTTGAAAGACATAACCATGCCAAGGAGGCGGGCATCCGCACCCATGCGCTGGTGGCGCTTGGCTCGTGCGTACTGATGCTGATATCCAAATACGGATTCTGGGAATACGGCAATCCCGATCCGGCAAGAGTCGCAGCCCAGGTTGTTTCCGGCATCGGCTTTCTCGGCGCCGGCATCATCTTTGTAAGACATGAAGTTATTCAGGGACTGACAACAGCGGCAGGCATCTGGACAACATCCGCCATGGGAATGTGTTTCGGTGCCGGCATGTATGAACTCGGTTTCATCTGTTTCGTCACAATGTTCATTATTCAGATCATCTTCAAGAAGATATTTGTCTTCAATGCTCCGAAGACTTCCATTCATCTGAAGATCTATATGCAGAAAGATGCCACAGGCAAGGATGTTTCGGAATGCCTTAAGAATATCGGTTATTCCCATACGGAAAACACGATCACATCGGATGGCAGTGACGGATGGATTATGAAGACGGAAATCTTTACACTGAGAGACATCGCGCCGCAGAAGATCGTTGATTCGATCAATGCGCTTCCGTGTGTCTATAAGGTGGAAGTGGTATAATAGAG
>ONSK01000134.1 GCA_900320455.1 uncultured Erysipelotrichaceae bacterium
CACCTGGCGAACGGATGCCCACAGATTCTATGAGAGGGAAGGAATGAACAAGGATCATTTCAATTTCACAATGAAGCTGAATGTTAAATAAACAGAAAAAATGCCATTTCCGCAGAAACGTAATATAATAGCGTGGCGTGAGGAAAAATATGAAAGAACTGATACTGAAAACTGAGAATATCAATGAAACACATGCTCTCGGTGAAAAGATAGGAAGAGCTGCTGAACGGAATATGGTCTTTACCCTGGAAGGTGACCTTGGTGCCGGCAAGACGACGCTGACACAGGGCATTGCCAAAGGTCTGGATATTAAAAGAAATATCACCAGCCCGACATTTACGATCCTGAAAGTCTACCAGGGAAGAATGCCCCTGTATCATATCGATGCCTACCGTCTGGAGGGAATCGTGCAGGATCTCGGCTTTGACGAACTGATGGATGATGACGGACTGACCGTGATCGAATGGTCACAGTTTGTGCCTTCTCTGATTCCTGATGAACATATGACCGTTTCAATCCGTCTGCTGGAAGGTGATCAGAGAGAATTCACGTTCACTGCATACGGCAGTCAGTATGAAAAACTTCTGGAGGAAATCGCATGATTACACTTTGTATAGATACAAGCCATATCTTCCTGGTACTGGCGCTGATCAAAGATGATCAGATCATCGCCTCAATTCAGGAAGAGTGCTGGAAAAAGCAGTCGGAAGAGATCTTCCCGAAACTGCAGGAACTGATGGAAAAAGCCGGCCTTGGACCGGAAGACATTGATCAGATCTGCATCAGCAAAGGCCCGGGAAGCTATACCGGCGTCAGAATCGCGATGACTGTCGCGAAGGTCTTCTGCGCCATGAAGGAAATTCCGCTCTATACCGTCGGAACACTGGATCTGTATGCCGGCGGAAAAAGCTGCCGCGTGCTGCTTGACGCAAGAGGAAAACGCGCTTACACATGTCTTTTTGAAAACGGAAAGCGTATCGAAGAGCCAAGAGCGGAAGCGCTTGAGCATATCGAAACACCCGCAGAGTGTCAGATCATCGGTGACGGCAGACTGGCTGGACGCGAGGATGTGTGGCCGGATCTTGCGGGCAATTTCCTGAAAGTGAAAGACAGCTGGGAAAAGGCGGAGAATGTGCATACCGTCGTGCCTGAATATCTGAAGAGCGCCCAGGCATATCTGACAAAATGATCAGAAAGATGACAAAAGAGGATCTGCCGCGGATCCTGGAACTGGAAGCAGAGCTCTTTCCGTCCTCACCCTGGCCGGAACATGAATTCATCTATGAACTGGATGAGAATCCGTTCGCGGATGTCAGGGTATATGAGGAAGACGGAAAGATTCTCGGATACATCGACTGGTGGGTGACCTATGAACAGGCACAGCTCGCCAACATCGCGGTCGCATCAGAAGCACATCGCAGAGGCATCGGACAGAAGATGATCGATCTCTGCGTCAATGAATGCATCAAAGCGGAATGCGAGAACCTCAGTCTGGAAGTGCGGGTGAACAACATGCCTGCCATCAGGCTGTATGAAAAGAACGGATTTATCGCGGCTGGAATCAGAAAGGCATATTACGAAGACGGAACAGATGCCTGGCTGATGATAAAGCCGCTTGGAGGACTGGAATATGACGACAACATTACTGGCAATTGAATCCAGCTGTGACGAAACAGCCTGCGCCGTTGTCAGAGACGGCAGGGAAATACTGTCAAATATCGTTTCAAGCCAGATCAACGTCCATACTCTGTACGGAGGCGTTGTTCCGGAAGTCGCAAGCAGAATTCATGTTGAGAATATTTCCGCTGTCATCAGCGAGGCGCTGAACAAGGCGGGCGTAACCATGGATGAGATCGACGGCATCGCCTATACGCTCGGACCTGGTCTCATCGGGTCGCTGCATGTCGGCGTGCAGGCAGCCAAGACACTTGCCTGGATGTATCACAAACCGCTGATTCCGCTCAACCATCTGACCGGACATATCTATGCCAACGCGTTCGTAACGGAACTGAAGTATCCGCTGATGGCGCTGGTCATCTCCGGCGGACATACCGAGCTGGTATGGATGGAGAGCGACTGGGATTTCAAGGTCATCGGAACGACAAGAGATGACGCGATCGGCGAAGCCTATGACAAGGTTGCCCGCGTGCTCGGACTCGGCTATCCGGGCGGACCGAAGATCGACAGGATTGCCAAAGAAGGCAAGCCCCATTACCAGCTGCCGACGCCGAAGACAGATACACAGTATGATTTCTCGTTCTCAGGTCTGAAAACAGCGGTGCTGCAGATGATTGCAAGAGAAGAGAAGAAGGGTGAAACAGTCAGCGTGCCGGATGCGGCATACTGTTTCCAGGAGACGGCACTGGGCATGCTGGTGGGAAAGACAACCGCAGCTGTCAGAGAATACAAGCCGGCCATGCTGGTGCTGGCAGGCGGTGTCGCAGCCAATTCCAGACTGCGTGTCATGATGGAAGAGGAAATGAAGAAGATTCCGGAAACCGAACTGGTGATTCCGCCGCTGAGCTGCTGCACAGACAACGCCGCAATGATCGGCGCTGCCGGCTATATCGCCTATCAGCACGGACTGTTCGGCGGTCTTGATGCCGCAGCCGATCCAGGTCTGATGATGCCGGGAGAAGAATAAGTTTCAGTTTATAATATTTTCACAAAGTGTGATTGGTGTTACTATTGATACGGTGATGTGTCATGACAGATAAAAAAGTACCCAAAGCGACATTGCAGAGATATCCTGTATATCTGAAAGCCCTGCGCAAGCTGAGAGCGGACGGATGTGAGAAGATCATGTCCCGTGAGCTGGCGGACTGTGTTTCCATCGAAGCGACAACGATCCGCCGTGATTTCAGTTTTCTGGGAAGTCTTGGAAAACAGGGATACGGCTATAACGTCGAAGAGCTGATCGGAATCTTCAGCAATACGCTTGGCGTCAATTTTGATGAGAAGATCATACTTGTGGGTGCGGGCAACCTCGGAAGAGCCCTGCTGAATTACAACAACTGGAACCACATCGTGGGAGAAATCGTATGCGCATTCGATCTCTGTCCGGAAAACGTCAAAGGCGCATCCGTGCCTGTTTACGGACTGAATGAGCTGAAGGAACGCATGCCGGAAGGCTGCCGTATCGCAATTCTGTGCATTTCCAAAGATGTGCAGGAAACCGTGGATCTGCTCGTGGACAACGGCATCCGCGGCATCGTCAGCTTTGCCATGGAACATTTTTCCGTGCCCCAGGGAATCTACGTGAAACATGTCGATATCGTTTCCTCGATACAGGAACTGGTATTCGAAACCAATACATTGAATGAAACAGAAGGAGTTTAAAACATGCCAACAGAAATGAGTATCCGCGAGCTGTATGCTCTGACAAGCGAAGGAACAGAACTGGAAAAGGATCAGACTGAATACGTTCAGCTGCAGGGATGGATCCGTACGAACCGCGCCGGAAAGAACGTGTCTTTCATCGCACTGAATGACGGAACATATTTCCAGAATGCCCAGATCGTCTATTCCGCGGATGCACTCGCCAATTACAATGATGTCAGCCGTTTCCTGACGGGAACAGCGATTTCCGTGATCGGAAAATACGTTCTGACACCGGATGCCAAGCAGCCTTTTGAAATCCAGGCGTCAGAGATCAATCTGGAAGGCGCATGCGACGGCTCCTATCCGCTCCAGAAGAAGAGACATTCCTTTGAATATCTGCGTGAGATCGGACATCTGCGTCCGCGCACAAATACTTTCTCAGCAGTATTCCGTGTCCGTTCCGCTCTGGCAATGGCAATTCACCAGTTCTTCCAGGACCAGGGATTTGTCTATGTCAACACACCCATCATCACAGGAAACGACGCTGA
>ONSK01000057.1 GCA_900320455.1 uncultured Erysipelotrichaceae bacterium
CTTGCCCAAGACCATAGGAAAAGGAGGCACTCTGCCGAGTACCTCCTCAACTCAAGACCTGGTTTCACTTACTTTGCGTAAGATCCGAATTCTCTTCAGGGGCTGCTCATTCTGTTCAGGCAGTCTGCTCAAGCCACTGACGGTGAGAGACAAGCCGGGAAACTGACGCGGTGCGTTCTTCACCGGGGAATGTGAAGAGTCCGCCTCTTCCGTTCGCCAGTGTGATAATGTCTTCCACGTCTTCGATATAATCTCTGACGGAAGGCTTTACCGCGACTTTATACGGGAGCGGATACATGGGAATGGAGAATGTGTCCGCAACCTTTTTCACTTTGTCTTCCATGTGCGGCATAATGATCGCCGCATCCACCTCATCCTGGCGGTCATGGAGCTGATAGAACGGAATGAAGGTAAACGATACCTCGTTCTGTAATCCTTCCTTTTCCACTTCACTCTGCAGATGGCGGGCAAAGAATCCTGATGAGAAGCCTTCACCGCAGCAGATCGCGATTCTCAGCATATTCACGTCACTCCTTTCACACTGACAAGGATACGTGTTTCTGAGCTGCGCAGACAGCACTTTCTTCCTCAAAAACAGGATAATTTTTCAGGAATGCGTTTACATTCTGTATGGAAGCCGGGAATCCTTCCTATACTGCAGCGGCGTCAGTCCGCAGGCCTGTTTAAACGCCCTGGTAAAGTAACTGCTGTCAGAGAAGCCGCAGGCAAACGCGATCTCCGTGACCGCGTCATCGGTTTTATACAGAAGCAGCTTGGCCCGCTCGATGCGGTAGGACTGCAGGTAACGATGCGGCGAGTCATGCAGGATCTCGCTGAACAAAGCACTGGCGGCGCTTTCCGATACACTGGCGGCCTCCGCGATGTCACCGAGCGAGAGCGGCTCGTCATAATGATCCTGGATGTGCCTGAGCATTTTCTTCAATGCGCTGATGCGGGTGCTTTCACCGTGCTTTTCTTCGGCGTGCGGCAGGTTCACATACAGCAGATGCCAGACGGCGAAGAAGCTGTGCTCCGCCAACAGCGGCATGCCGGCAGTGTCTGCCGCATAGAACATATATGTCTGCTGGATCAGATCCAGCACATCCTTCATCCACTGTTTTTCCGGATCCAGCAGCACGAACGGATGGTCTTCGTTCTCACTGACCGGCCGCACAAATGTTTTTTCCATATATTCATTGACGCATAAGAGCATCGGATGAAACCGGACACAGATAAAATCACAGGATGACGATCTTCCCTGATGCAGGACATGCGGCATGATCACAAGACCCTCGCCTTCCTTCACGGTGACGCTCTGGTCATTGAACAGGAATGTCTTCTCTCCCGTGACCATATACAGAAGCTCAACATCCTGATGCCAGTGAGCCGTGTCATCACTGGAAGGACGCCTGCCGAACGTCCTTGTGATATAGAACGGAAGCTCTCCGATGTCATAGCGGATCTCCTCATTTTCACGTGTCATTTTCTGCATGACTGAATTGTACCACAGACAATGTCATCTACCCTAAAAAGCCTCCCCTCAAGGGAAGCTGTCAGCTGTTCTTATGTTCCTCGCCCCAGACACAGAGCTGATCCAGTACTTTCATCAGCGATCTGCCTCTTTCACTGAGACTGTATTCCACCTTCGGCGGGATCTGCGGATATTCTTTCCGGATGATCAGCCGGTCCGCTTCCAGTTCTTTCAGATTGGAACTCAGCGTTTTATCAGAGATATTGCGGATATATCGTCTGAGCTCATTGAACCGGACCGGTTCAAATTCCATCAGACAGTACAGAATGACCATCTTGTATCTGCCGGAGATCAGCGACAGCGTATAGCTGAATCCGGTATCCTCAAAATCCGCCTGTTCGATATATTTACTGATCATACACTTACCTCAAAGATAGTATCTTACTTAAATTACGGTACTTGTCAATGCTCCGATACCAGTTAAGATTATAGAAAAGGACCGGCATGCCGGTCAAGGAAAAGAGGAAAACATGAGAGAAAAACTGAAGATCACTGAAGGCATCTTCCCGATGCCGGTGCTGATGATCGCAACGTACAATGAGGACGGCAGCGTTAACGTCATGAACGCAGCATGGGGAACCATGCAGGAAAGAGACACAGTCGCTCTGAATCTGACAGAGTCTCACAAGACAGTACAGAACGTCAAGGCAAAAGGCGCCTTCACTGTCAGCATCGCTGACGCGAAGCATGTTGTGGAAGCGGACTACTTCGGCGTTGAGTCCGGAAACAAGGTCACTGACAAGTTTGCCCGCAGCGGTCTGACTGTCTCCAAAGCGGAGACTGTTGACGCTCCTGTTATCAATGAGTTCCCGATCTGCCTCGAATGCGAATTCATTGAGTACCAGGACAACGCGTACGGCGTAGGCGTCATCGGCAAGGTCGTCAATGTCACAGCCGATGAAAGCGTGATGAAAGACGGAAAGATCGACATGTCGCTGGTCAACGCCATCGCCTTTGATCCGTATACACACGGCTATTACAGAGTGTCAGAGCGTGTCGGCGAAGCCTTCCGTGACGGTCTGAAGCTGAAAAAGTAATGCCCAAATGAAAACTGCGGATCTTACGCAAAGTAAGTGAAACCAGGTCTTGAGTTGAGGAGGTACTCAGAAGAGTGCCTCCTTTTTAACAGACCATAATGAAA
>ONSK01000019.1 GCA_900320455.1 uncultured Erysipelotrichaceae bacterium
TCTCTCTCCTCCTTACTGATTGACCTTCTGTCCTCTTACGACTGTGCAGGGTTCAATGAATGTGACAGGATGCTCATCTGTATTTGTGACAATCAACATCACCGGCATTTCATACTTCTTTGACAGCTTTTTGAGATCCACTTCCACGACAGGTTCACCTGCTCTGATTACATCTCCCTGTTTCTTTCCAAGTACCCTGAAGCCGTCTCCCTTGGAATTGACTGTATCAATGCCGATATGCACAAGCAGTTCTGTTCCATCCTTCATTGTCACACCGAAGGCATGTCCTGTCGGGAAAACCACTCCCAGTGTGCCGTTGGCAGGTGAACAGATCGTAACCTTGTCGTTGTCATATGTGAAGGCAATGGATTCTCCCATCATCTTCTCTGCGAACATCGGATCAGATACTGTTGTGACATCGATCAGCCTGCCGTCTGCCAGTGCGACGATATCCGTATCTGCAGCGTTAACTGGTTCCAGTTCTTCTTCTTCTTTTTTCTTGAATGCGTCAAACAGACCTATGATTTCCTCCTCAGATCTGAGCAATTCCCTCCTTCACTGCGACATCTGCAACTGCCTTGGAGACAACCTTTGCGGCCATCGGGTGGAATACGCTCGGAATAATATATTCGTCATTCAGCTCTTCCTCTTTGACAAGGGAAGCGATCGCTTCAGCTGCGGCGATCTTCATATCTTCGTTGATTTCCTTTGCGCGTACATCCAGGGCGCCTCTGAAAATACCCGGGAATACGAGCAGGTTGTTGATCTGGTTCGGGAAGTCGCTTCTGCCTGTGCCGACAACACGGGCGCCTGCCTCTTTGGCAAGATCCGGCATGATTTCCGGTGTCGGGTTTGCCATCGGGAATACGCATGCGTTTTCATTCATGGACTTCACCATCTCCGGTGTAACAACGTTTCCTACAGAGACACCGATGAACACGTCAGCGCCGTTCAGTGCTTCTTTCAGTGTGCCTTCCAGATGTTCCGGATTTGTGATCTTCGCAAGATCTTTCTGAGCATCATTGAGTGCTGTTGTTTCCGTCAGGATGCCGTTTCTGTCGCAGAAGACAACGTCTTTTGCGCCGTACTCCATCAGGAGCTTTCCGATGGCTGTGCCGGCAGAACCTGCGCCGTTGATGACGATTCTGATCTCAGAAATATTCTTCTTCACGACTTTCAGTGCGTTGATCAGCGCCGCAAGCAGAACAATTGCTGTTCCGTGCTGGTCATCATGGAAGACAGGAATATTCAGTCTTTCCTTCAGTCTTCTTTCGATTTCAAAGCATCTCGGTGCTGCGATGTCTTCCAGGTTGATGCCGCCGAATGTCGGAGCGATACGGCATACTGTCTCTACGATCTCATCTGTATCCTTTGTATCGAGGCAGATCGGGAATGCGTCTACATTTGCGAACTGCTTGAAGAGGATGGCCTTGCCTTCCATGACCGGAAGGCCTGCCTCAGGTCCGATATCGCCAAGACCCAGTACTGCTGTGCCGTCTGTAACGACTGCGACCAGGTTGCCCTTGGCTGTATACTTGTAGACATCTTCCTTGTTCTCCGCGATCTTGCGGCAGGGTGCTGCGACACCGGGTGTATACTCAATGCTCAGATCTTCTTTTGTTTTCAGATCTGTTTTGGAAACAACTTCGATCTTTCCTCTGTGTTCTTCATGGAATTTCAGTGACAGCTCATCATAGTTCATCGTATTATTCTCCTGTTCATTTTTCTGAATCTATTGTACGTTCAGATTCTCTGAATTTAAAGACTCAGATCTTCTCCGTTGGACAGAATGAACTCTTTCACTTTCCGTGATTTATACAAAAACATGTTAAAGACACATCCTGAGATCAGACTGGATATTCATACAAGACATTCCAGAGAAATCTATACGATGATGGAATCCCATGCCCTGGATATCGGTTTTGTATCAAGTCTTCTGCCTGTCTACAACATCAGAGTCAGACCGGTGTATTCAGAACCGATGTTTGTCGTCTGTTCTACCGGAAACAATCTGGATAAGACAATCATACGGATCAGCTGGATCCTGCCATGGAAGTGTACTCAAGATGGTCAGATGAGTTTGAAATCTGGCACGATCAGCTATGGCCCGGAAAACAGTACCGCATTCATGTCGGCACTACATCCATGACACCTGATTATCTGGAAGAAGAAGGCAGGTGGTCCATCATGCTTGTCAGTGCCCTTCATGCCCTTCTGCAGTCGCATCATTTCACACATCACGCTTTATCCGTGGATCCGCCGCAGAGAACCATCTATATGCTGGAACAGAAAAAAGACAGACAGAGCAGAGAAGCTGCTGTATCTGTCTTCAAA
>ONSK01000004.1 GCA_900320455.1 uncultured Erysipelotrichaceae bacterium
AAAGGCTCCTAGGTGTTCCCTTTCTAAGAACGAATTAATTATACGCTTATTTATTCGTTTCACCAACGCAGTGCAAATTTGGACTTTCTTTTAAAGATTATTGTATAACTCTTCAAGATACTTTCTGGATGTTACCGCGTTATCATTAACGGTATTTTCCAGGGTTGCCTGGATATACGGCTTGCGCTCCTTCATGAATTTCAGGATCCGCGTATAATCCATCTCGCCTGTTCCGGCCGCAATGCTCTTCAGATCATTGCCTTCCGGGACGTAGTCTTTCAGATGCACAACCGCGATTCTGTCAGCCAGCTTTTCAATCGTATCCGCGAATACCTCATCTTTTTTGTCGATGTTGCCGGGATACAGAAGGTTTACAGGATCGAAGATGATTCTGAGATTATTGCTGCCGATGGCATCAATTACCTTCAGGGCTCTGTCAGCGTTATAGACAATGTGCTTCCATACAGGTTCGATGGCAACTGTCACGCCGTATTTCTCGGCGCATTCCACCACCGGCGCAAGGCCGCTGATGAATGTTTCCAGCGCTTCTTCTGAATGAGTATTGGAATCCATTTTGTATTCCGCGTTAGGCGCGCCGGTTTCCGTACCTACCACGGAAGCACCGAGCAGCGCCGCAACACGAATATGTCCAAAGTAACGTGACTGTATTTCTTTCAGTTTGACGGGATCGGGATGGACAGGATTCAGATAGCATCCAAGCACCGCAACATCAAGGTCCTGTTTGTCAAAGACTCTCTTTGTGTAGCGGGCAAGACCTTCATTCAGGGCACAGTCGTCAAATACCGTTCCCTTGATTACTTTTGAAAATGCAAGATGCACGCAGGAAAATCCTTCTTCCCTGGCCTTCTCTGTCCTGCTTTCCATCGTCTGGAATTCAGCGGGCAGCGAGGCGTTTACATCGTACAGACGAATACCTAACTGCATTCTGCTGTCTCCTTTTCTGTCTTCAGCCTCAGAGGACAACGCCGTCCTTGAAGATGGAGATTTCACGGAAGCCCTTGCGCTCAGAGCATGTCAGTTCGCCGGAAGCGACTCTGATGACCTGCTCAAGCAGATCAGCACCTGCTTCATCCAGCGTCTTTGTGCCGTCAGCCACAACACCTGCGTTGAAGTCGATCCAGTTGGCCTTCTTCGTTGCGAGCGGTGTGTTTGTGGCAATCTTCATTGTCGGCGCCGGTGCACCGAACGGTGTTCCGCGGCCGGTTGTGAAGAGGATCAGGTTTGCGCCTGCAGCTGTCAGTGCAGTTGCGGAAACAAGGTCGTTTCCGGGACCGTAGAGAAGGTTGAGACCCTTCTCCTTGACTGAATCAGCGTAGTCGATGACATCGACGATCGGCGCTGTGCCGCCTTTCTGGACGCATCCGCAGGACTTGTCCTCGAGAGTGGTAATACCGCCCTGCTTGTTGCCCGGGCTCGGGTTGTCATATACAACTTCGTTGTGGCTGATGAAGTAATTCTTGAAGCTGTTCAGCATGTGTGTCGCCTTCTCGAATACTTCCTCATTGACACATCTGTTCAGCAGGAAGCTTTCAGCACCGAACATTTCCGGTACTTCCGTCAGAACAGTTGTGCCGCCCATGGCAGTCATCAGATCGGAGAATCTGCCGACTGTCGGGTTTGCTGTGATGCCGGAGAGACCGTCAGATCCGCCGCACTTCATGCCGACAACCAGTTCGCTGACAGGCAGTTCCTGTCTTTCAAACTGTGAAGCTGTCGCCGCAGACAGTCCATTTTTTATGATACAGGATATTTCCGCTGCAGATTCTGTTTTCCATCTGAATACTTTCCTCCAGTTAAATCATTCCTATTATACATTTTTACGGATTTTTAAAAATGAAAAGAGATCAATACGATCTCTTTCCTGAAATTACTGATTGTAGTTGTCCTTGTTTTTGACAATGACGTCATGTGCGCCGCCTTCAACGATGGATGTTGAAGAGACAAGTGTCAGGCATGCTTTTTCCTGCAGTTCCGGAATGGAGAGCGCGCCGCAGTTGCACATCGTTGACTTGATCTTGTATGTCGTCATCAGGACGTTGTCCTTCAGAGGTCCGGCATACGGGACATAGGAGTCAACGCCTTCCTCGAAGGAAAGCTTGCCCTTGCCGCCGAGATCATATCTCTGCCAGTTCTTCGCACGGTTGGAACCTTCGCCCCAGTATTCCTTGACGATGGATCCGTTGATTGTCATCTTCGCGCCGGGTGCTTCCTCAAATCTTGAGAAGTATCTTCCCAGCATGACAAAGTCAGCTCCCATGGCAAGCGCGAGGACGATGTGGTAGTCATATACGATGCCGCCGTCGCTGCAGATCGGAACATAGATACCTGTTTCCTCAAAGTACTTGTCACGTTCTTTGGCAACCTCAATAACAGCTGTAGCCTGGCCTCTGCCGATACCCTTTGTTTCTCTGGTAATGCAGATGGAACCGCCGCCGATACCGATCTTGACGAAGTCAGCGCCGTGTTCCGCAAGATATCTGAAGCCGGCTCCGTCTACAACGTTGCCTGCGCCGATCTTGACGCTGTCACCGTACTTTTCTCTGACCCAGTCAAGTGTTTCACCCTGCCACTCGCTGAATCCGTCGGAGGAGTCAATGACAAGGCAATCAACACCAGCCTCAACAAGCGCGGGGATACGTTCTTTATAATCACGGGAGTTGATTCCGGCACCGACCATCAGTCTCTTTTCATCATCCAGAAGTTCATTCGGATTTTCCTTGTGGGAATCATAGTCCTTGCGGAATACCAGATACTGCAGATGATCATCGTCATCCACGATCGGAAGTGTGTTCAGCTTGTGTTCCCAGATTATGTCATTGCACTTGCTGAGATCATCGGAAGTCTTTGCGACAACAAGCTTTTCACGCGGTGTCATGAATTCGGAAACCGGTTCCTCACCGCTCATTCTGGAAAGACGGTAGTCACGTGATGTGACAAGACCGAGCAGCTTTCCGTTGGCGCTGCCGTCATCGGTAACAGGCATTGTGGAATGTCCTGTCTTTTCCAGCAGTGCAAGCACTTCGTTCAGAGTTGTTTCCGGTGTAATATTTGAATCACTGATGACAAATCCTGCCTTGTAGTTCTTGACTCTGGCGACCATTTCGGCCTGGGATTCGATGCTCTGGGCACCGAAGATGAAGGACATGCCGCCCTCTTTTGCAAGAGCGACGCCGAGCTTGTCTCCGGATACCGACTGCATGACTGCAGAAACCATCGGTATATTCAGACTCAGTTCCGGTTTTTCACCTTTTCTGAATTTAACAAGCGGAGTGCACAGATCCACATTGTCGGGAACGTTGACTTTTCTCGTCAGTCCCGGTACAAGCAGATATTCGCTGAATGTGTGACTTGGTTCACTGAAATACTTTGCCATTTTTGTATTCCTCCCCTGGATTTATTTTGTTTATTATATGCAAAGGCAATGTTAAAGTAAAGCGCTGACTGTGATATAATCCTTAAGAAATGAGGTAACGATATGCGTTTGAAAAACAGTTATTTTTATACACTGAGAGAAAATGTGAAGGATGAGGATTCCGTCAGCTCCAATCTTCTTGTCCGCGCAGGTATGATCAAGAAGAATTCCGCCGGCGTGTACATGATCCTCCCTCTCGGATTCCGCGTTCTGCGCAAAATTGAAAACATCATCCGCGAAGAGATGGACAGAACTGGATGCCAGGAACTGCAGATGCCTTCCCTGATTCCGGAAGACGTCTATGTATCCAGCGGCAGACGTGAAGGCTTCGGAAGTTCCATGTTCTCCCTGAAAGACAGAAAAGGACAGCCGTATGTACTCGGTCCGACACATGAGGAACTGTTCGCGATTGCCGCAAAGATGCAGATCCAGTCATACAAGGACATGCCCTTCTCACTCTATCAGATCCATACAAAATTCCGTGATGAGCCGCGTCCCCGCTACGGTCTGATCCGTGTCCGTGAATTCACGATGAAGGATGCCTATACCTTCGACAAAGATGAGGAAGGTCTCGACGTCGCTTACAAAAAGCAGTTTGAAGCATACAAGAGAATCATGGACAGACTGCATCTGGAATACAAGATCGTCAGAGCTGACACAGGTGTCATGGGCGGTCTGCTTTCCGAAGAATTCCAGGCGCTGGCACCGATGGGAGAAGATATCCTCGTCCTCTGCGACAGCTGCGATCTCTCCTCCAACATTGAAGTCGCTGAGTGCATACCGGCAGTCGGCCTGCAGGATGAAGCGGAAGAAGAACTGACACTGGTCGAAACTCCGAATGCCGGAACGATTGAAGAAGTCACAGACTTCCTGCACAAAGAAGCTTTCAGATTCGTCAAGACACTGATCTACAACGTCGACGGCAAGGCTGTCGCTGTCATGGTCAGAGGCGACAGAGACGTCAATGAGACAAAGCTGAGAAAGATGCTCAGTGCGACGGAAGTTGATCTGGCAGATCCGGAGATGGTTCGTGAAGCGACATCCGCTGATATCGGCTTTGCCGGTCCGATCGGCATC
>ONSK01000028.1 GCA_900320455.1 uncultured Erysipelotrichaceae bacterium
GAGTATCCCTTCACTGAATGTTCCTTGATGTCATAATCAAGAACAGCGAATTCTTTTCCATAGCTTCCGCAGGAGACAACCGTTGTGCTGCCAAGGGTCTCTGCTTCCGCAAGGCGTCTGCCGCCGGCTGTGCTGATCAGAATATCCGCACCGGCATCTGACATTGCCTGATCCAGGGAAGCGTCCGGACTGCTCAGCAGGCAGACGATGATTTCCGCACCCTGCTGTTTCAGTTCACTGACCGCGCTTGCGGCAGCTGCCGCAGGATCCGTGTAGGAAAGCGCGTCATGCTTTCCTTCGGAAGCGACCGCGAAGACACCGATCTTGTGTCCCTTCTTCTCAAAGATTTTTGAAGAGGTTCCCTTGTCCTTCCACTCTTCCTTGAGATCCGCCGAATCAATATTCAGATTGGCTGACAGAAGCAGAGGCATATCCTCCGCTGTCTTCAGCATATCCGTAACTGTCTGCGTATCCTGCATGATATCTTCATAACCTAACGCGACAGCGTCATATCCCATCATCGACATCATTGTGAGATCCGGTGCCTTGGAGGCATTGAGCTCCGCGCAATAGGATCCGATGGAGAAGTTGCCGGCATCCAGAAGCAGGGAATCCGCATTGCGGTATTCTTCCATCGCCGTGGCGATATACGCATATCCGCCGTACAGCTTCGCTTCGCCGTTTTCATCACGCAGTGTCAGCGGTGTGATGTGGTCATATAGGTCACCGGTAAAGACGATGCGCACGGTATCCGCTTCTTCCGCCCGTATCACTGTTGTATCTGAGACAGCGCTTCCCAGCAACAGGGCTGCCATCATTGTTAAAAGTTTTTTCTTCATTTCCATACCCTCGAAAAAGATTATAGCAGACATCCGCCTGTGTATCTCAAGCTAAGGTTTAACGTTTCCTTATTTATTGAAATAGGCACGGGCAAGATCGGTTCTCGTACCGACGGATGCGGCTCTTTCATACTGACGGCAGAAGATCTCCGCCGCTTTGGCAGCGCCGTCTTCCGTGTTCTCCACGGATTTCAGTCCGCTCAGGCATGAGGAATAGCTGGATTTCAGCTCATGATACATGAATGCCAGCTGTCCGGACAGCGAGGAATAATCATAGCCGTTACTGGCACACCAGGATTTCAGATTTGACTTTCTTCCGCCGCCCCACTGCACGATGCCGTAATATGTGCCGCCGGTATTCGGATTGAAATTGGATTCTCTGTAAAGATTTGCCAGGATGCCGCAGGCAGCTGCCTTGTTCAGTCCCATTGTTCCGGTCACATAGGAATAGATCGTGGAATAATTGCCAGATGTATTGGCGCTGACTTTTGCACTGGCTGTCACAACAGGCTTCGGTTTCTCCTTGACAGTAACCGCGAAGTCACGGGTTGTCTGGTTGCCGTTTTTATCAGCGGCTGTGACAGTGACCGTGTACTTGCCGGGTTTGTTTGTGTTGAGATCACTGACGGCTGTATAGCTGGCAGTCACACCGTCCCCTTCCGGCAGCTGACCATCCACAGGGTCAGTGACAGATGTGATATTCGGCATAACGTTGAGTGACGTACCTTCAGTCACCGTCAGTGTTTCCTTTTCGATTTCAATCGATGGGAACTGCGTATCCACAACTTCCGCGGATGCGCTGTATTTCTTTTCGGCATACTGGCCGTATTTCTCATCTTCGCCGGATACAGTGAAGTTCACTGTCTGCACGCCTGTCTTCATCGTATCGATACTGCCTTCGATCTTCAGTTCGCCGCTGTGTTCCTTGATCAGCGTGTTCACGTCAAAGGCAGAACCGTATTCCACCGGTGCGATCTCCGGATTCACAGTCAGTGACAGTGACTCTGTCAGCGCGTTCAGATATTTTTCCTTATCTCTGCGGATGTACTCCTTGTATCCGAAATATCCTCCGGTTCCAAGAATGGATACAAGCAGAATCAGCAGGATTGCTTTTGTGCTCTTTTTCATATTCTTGTCTTCCCTATCTTATTAATGGTACTAGACGAACGCACATGCAGTCAAATCAGCTGAAAAAAGCTCTCCTGTTCAGAGAGCTTTACTGCTGTGCCATTTTCAGAAGATCATCCAGTGTGGGTGACTTTTTTGCCTTGGGAGGCTTGACCTTGACGGTGAAGTTGAAGTCAGCTTCGATCAGCTTGGACATATCCGCTTCCGGATCATTGAGAATTCTCTCAGACTGCTTGAGGATTGCCTCCTCGACAAGGTTTCTTGCCAGACGGCCGTTGCCTGCCTCAGCCGCGTTGATGGACTGCACTTCATTGAAGTATGCCTCCATCTTCTCATAGACTGCTTCATCAACGGAGTAGCCCTTGCCCTTTGCCTGCAGGACTGCGATCTTGCGCAATTCTTCACCTGTGTAGTCCGGGAAGTCGATCAGATTCGGGAAACGGGATTTCAGACCGGAGTTGGACTCCAGAAAGCCTGCCATTTCCTTCTTGTATCCGGCCAGGATCACGATCAGATCCTCACGGTTGTCTTCCATTGCCTTGACCAGTGTATCGATTGCCTCAAGTCCGAAGGAATCATCCTTGCCGCGGTAGAGGGAGTACGCTTCATCGATGAAGAGCACGCCGCCGATTGCGGACTTGATGACGGACATTGTCAGCGGAGCTGTCTGTCCGACATACTGGGCAACGAGATCCGCACGTGTGACTTCGACCAGCTGTCCCTGTGACAGAGCACCGATGGCTTTCATGTAGCGGGAGATCAGTCTTGCGATTGTTGTCTTGCCGGTGCCGGGGTTGCCGGTGAAAATCATATGCTTGGAGAGCTCGGCTGTCTTCATGCCCTGCTCTCTGCGCTTCTGCTGCATGGCGATATGCGACTGCAGGGAACGGATATAATCCTTGACCATA